>DASZYN010000338.1:0-2608 GCA_035545435.1 Acidobacteriaceae bacterium
GTCGACCACGAGAAAAGGCGCGTGAACGCCGTGGGAACCAACTTCGTCGGCACCATGAACATCAGGCCGTCGGGCAGAGGAATGAGCCGGTTTTTTACCACGATGTACGTCTTGCGCTCAGCATCGTTCGACGGCAGAAGCTGATCGGCAATGCCCAATTCACGGCAGAGCGCAGCCGCTGCAGGTTTTTCTGTCAGGAACGAATCGGGACCGCCTTCAACGACACAGCCATCAATCGTCTCGGAACTGATGACCCCACCCAGTCGATCGGCCGCCTCATAGACGTGATATTCCAAAGCCTCGGCGTTTCCGGAGTTCGCCCGCCGAGTTTTTTCGAGGGTCCACGCGGCGCTGAGGCCGGCGATGCCTCCTCCGATGATGGCGATGCGCTTCAAGAATGGGCGACCTCTAACTGAATCAGATTATGCGCTTCGCATCCTGGAGTGGAAGCGGTCTTCTGATTGGGATCGGGGTGGTAGCCCTTCGGCTGATAGATGCAGCACGGCTCTTCCGCCATCACATCGCCGGTAACGGCGTAAGCGCGCGCCCGTGAGCCGCCGCAAATGTTGCGGAACTCACACGCGCCACACTTGCCGTGGAGCTGGTCCGAGTCGCGCAGCTTCACGAAGATTGGCGACTCCTGATAGATATGCGCCAACGTGTCGTTGTGCAGGTCGCCGCCCTCGATGGGCAGGAATCCGCTCGGATAGACCTTGCCAATATGCGAGATGAAGACGAACCCGCGCCCATCGTTCACTCGCTTGGTCGCCCACCCGACGGCCTTCGCTTCCGACCCGCGCCCCGGATGCCCGTCGCTGACGGTCCAGCCAGGATGACGCGTGGGCCGAGCGCCTGCATCGTCGTGGACACCGGTCGTGGCCAGGCCTTCCTTCATGCGCTGCTGAATAAGGTAGCGGCGATAGTGCATCGCCTCCGTTGTCTTGATCGCAAAGGGAACGCGTTTGGTCAGATCCCACATCTTCTCGAAGACGTCTTCAAACTCCTGGCCGGTAAGCAGATCAGCCACCTGGCCCCGACCCACCGGAACGAGGAAGAAGAAGCTCCACATCACAATCTGCTTCACCGTAAGCAGCACGCTCAGGTTGTCAAGATCGCCGATGTTGAGCCGGCTCACAACGGTGTGGACCTGGATCGGTTGCTTCGCTTCATTCGCCCACTCGATCGCCTGAAGAGTGCGCTGCCAGGTTCCGGGAATGCCTCGGATCGAGTCATGAATATCAGGAACCGACCCGTCGAGCGACACTGCCAGACGTGAAAGCCCGGAGGCCTTCATGCGGAAGATAGCGTCGCGAGTCAGCAGCGGCGTAGCGCTGGGCGTGAGTGCGGCATGAACGCCGCGTTTCGCCGCATGCTCGATGAGCTGAAAAATATCGGGCCGCTTCAGTGGGTCACCGCCAGTGAAGACAAAGAGCGGAACCTCAAGATCGGCAATCTGGTCGATGAGGCTGGTGGCCTCCATCGTATTGAGCTGGCTGGGGTGCGCCTGGGGCTGCGCCGAAGCCCGGCAGTGCTTGCAGGCGAGATCGCATGCCTGGGTGGTTTCCCAAATCGCCAGAAACGGCGCGCGATTGTAGTCGAGATGCTGCATGGCCTGGGAGATATCCATGGCAACAGGTTGGCAGGGGGCGGGCGGGCGCGGATGTGACTTCCATCACAGGCTGCAAATCCAGCGTCAGGAGCTCATGAGCGGGCCATCGAAAGGGCAGCGATCTGGACCTTCAGTTCGGCCATTTGTTCGCGCAGAGAAGCCACTTCGGCTTCGAGTTGCGCGATGCGGCTCTCGTCCGAAGAGCGGACGGGGCTGGATTCGGGAGGAGGCGTCGCGATCTGCGAGAGATCGGGCTGTCCGCTCAGCAGGTGCGCGGAGCGAATCTCGCGCGAACCGGCCTGGCGCGGAAGGGCCACGACCAGCGCGGGATCATGCTGCGCCAACTTGTCGAGGACGGCGAGAACGTCCTCCAGCTCCTCGAAGCGATGCATACGCTCGGTCCGTCCGCGAAGCTCTCCAGGCGTCTGCGGTCCGCGTAAAAGCAGCACACAGAGCACGGCGGTTTCACCGCGCGTCAGATTCAGGACCTCCTGGAGATGGTGTTCATATTTCGTTACGCGGCTATCGTGAACGGCGGCGGCAAGATTCTGATCGCGCAGCCGATTCAGCGCCGTTCGCACCTCGTCCTCGTTGAGCTGCATTACCGGCTCACGGTTATTCTTCTGATTGCACGCATTCACCAGCGCGTTGACCGAGAGGGGATAGTACTCCGGCGTAGTGGTTTCCTTCTCGATCAGAGAACCGAGGACGCGAGCTTCGACGGGGGAGAGGTGAAGGGGCATAAAAGGAGTTCAGCCTGACGGGAGAATCGCTGCGGACGATCTGAGTTTACGGCATGGCCCGTATCCGCCCAGGCACCGCCGTGAACCCTCCCACCGGGGTGGTATGCATTGTTCACGCTATAATAAAGAACGTGAGCACCGTCATTACCGAGACACCTGTCGCTCCCCAGCGTGCGGCGTCCGGACCCGGGGAAAAGCGGGTCTTATTGCTGAAACCCCGTGGTTTTTGCGCAGGCGTGGTCCGGGCGATCGATAT
>DASZYN010000339.1:0-8021 GCA_035545435.1 Acidobacteriaceae bacterium
ACGTTTCTCTTTGTAGTCGGATTCGAGATGGAATCGCTGCACCATGCCGTCTTCGACCGTCTGGCTCTTCAGCATGGCAACATACATATCGTTCGGGCTTTTCAGGCCGAGGCCACCCGCCCCCGCCAGTGCCGCCATGGGACCAAGACTGCCAAGCTGCGATGCAATCGCCGAGCCCAGCGAAGAGTTCTGCTGCGGAGTCAGCAGCGTCACCTCCGCCGTATACCAGGACGGCAGCAGCAGGACGACGATGACTGAGACCACTGCAACGGCCGCAGTGACGTAAAGAACGGTCATCTTGCGCTCGGCCACAATGATCAGCAGATCGAGCAGCGAAATTTCGTCCTTGCCCGCCGAAGCCGGAGGTTCCGGAGGCTGAGGAACGCCCGAGCGTTCCTTGAGTTCGGAATGGTATGTCTCGGTTGCCATCAAAAAGCCGCTGCAAATCCCGAACTGCTGCTGTTTATTTTACAGACTGATGCCGCACCCACCCGGTCAATGGAGGACGTTGATCGCTGCTGCTCCCAGGGCGAACTGCGAGAACAACTGCGACCAGTCGAGAATCCCTCGCAGGATCGACGGCTTAAAGGTCTTATTCGGAACCACGATCGTATCGCCTGGATTCATCCGGAGATTGTCGAACTGATTCCCCCAGATTCCATTTTCCGCCGCACGGCTGATCACAGACCCGTCCGCACGGATCACGAACATGTGCTTCCGGTCGGCATCGCGATTGGATCCACCCGCCAGGCGGAGATAAGTGCCGGCGCTCCGCCCTGTCTCATACAGGAACGAGTTCTGATCGTAGACCGCACCCACCACGTTCACACTGGCCGGTACGGGAGGCACCACGAATCGGTCTCCATCTTCCAGTGCAATATCCGGAAGGGCATCGATTCCGCTGCTGCCGGCTCTGAATTCAAGGACGATCCGTCCGGTCGCCCGCATCTGCCGCAGCCGGCCGAGTAGTTCCTGTTCGCTGGATCGCGCCGCCTGGCCGCTGGCCAGTTCCTGCGGGGTACCGGCTCCGGCGGCAGCCACCGCCAGATTCCCACGCTGCATCTGCATTTCCAGCTCCTGCACGTATTCATCCATGCGCCTTTGCTGGATCGCCCGCGTCGATTCGCGCGTGAATTCCGATCCGTACAGATAGGCGCTCGCCGTAAACCCTCCCGCGCGCCGCACCAGGTCGCGCAGGGTCTCTCCAGGCTGGACCGTATACACGCCTGAATGGACGAACTCGCCTTCCATGTGGACGAACTTCGTCTGCTGGGCAATAGGAACGCGAATGTCATTCTGCGAGAAGATCGAAACCACATCCCCGGGTTCCAGCGCGAGATCCTGCGAGGTATCGTGCTGCAACACAAGTCTGCCCAGATCGAAGGGAATCAGGCTCGTCTTCAGCGTCGTCCGATCCATCCTCTCGATCACGGCATAATTCCAGTCGATTTCCGGGGCCACCGGTCCTACTTCGGTGCGCACTGCCGGCACAGCCGTTGACCTCGGCTGTTCCACCGCGAGCGACGCACTGCCGGCGCGCTGCGATGCGGCCAAATTCCGCTGCCCCATCCCACCCTGCTGTCCTGCCGCCCCGCCGGCTCCGATCTGATCGTTTTGGTAGTTCGGATTATTCGGGTCGTTCGGCGTACCGTAGCCTGCACCCGCCGACTGACCATTCTCCGTCTGTTGAGACTGGCCGGCCATCGATGGCTCGAGCAGCCGCCGGCGCGGGAGATCTGTCGCCTCGGTGGGCTGTTTCAGCGGTGGAAAATGCTGCAATGGCTCAAACTCCGGACCCTGCAAACCCATCTGCGCCCGCTTCCACCAGTAGTTGCGCGTGATCAGCGAGTCCTTGTCCGGAATCAGATCGCTCACATGCATGCCTTCGTGCCAGGCAAAACGTCCCGGATTCGCGATATTTCCGCGCAGCGTGACCGTCTTCTGATATCGCGGAATGATCGAAAACACCCGCACCAGATCGCCGTCCGCCAAAGGCGTCGCCAACCCGGCCGAATCCCATGCAACCTCCATCGTCGATCGGTCGCGATGTTCGTCGATGCGCTCGATCGAGACGCGCGCATGTGCTGCCACCACGGATCCGCCACCGGCATCGGCGAGGGCATCGCCCAGTGTCTCTCCGGCGCGCAGTTCATAAATGGCCGGGATCTTCACGCTTCCCGTGACCGCGACCTGCGTGCCCGCCGGCGGAATGAAGAGCACGTCGCCGTTCTGCAGCGTTACGTCCTTCGATTTATCGCCATGCACCAGCAGCGAGTAGAGATCGAAATCCGTGACCTCAGCTCCCGCCCGGCGCAAAATAACATGGCGGAACGAACCGCTCGCCGAAGGCCCTCCGCCGGCGAACAGAGCATCGACCAGCGTGCTCAGCGAACTCACGGTATAGACGCCAGGACTCCGCGCAGAACCCGCCAGGTAAACCTGGATCGCCCGAATCTGGCCCACGTCGACGGTCAGATCGAAATTGCGGTAGACGCGGCTTACCGCGGAGCGCAGATGTTCATCCAGCGCTGAAAATGGCATTCCCGCTACGTGGACCTGGCCCACCTGGGGCACGTAAATCTCTCCGGAGCGGTCCACTCGCACGTTGGCGCTGAAATTCACCTGGCCCCAGACACGGACGCGAAGTTCATCCCCTGGGCCGATAACGTAATCGGGAGGAACAGGGACCATGTCCAGCGGTGCGAACGTTGAAGGCACATGCTGGAACAAATCCGTTCCGTAAATCGGAAGCACCTGTCCGGTACTCGACGCGACAAAGCTCTGAAACTCGGTCAGTCCCTCGGGGGCCAAAGGTGTCTGTGGCGGCTGCCGCGTGGCGGGCTGTCGAGCGAGATTCTCGTTGTCTCTGTAATCGAAGAACTGCGGCCGCTGGGGACTGGTTTGCGGCGTTTGCCCAAGACTCAGAGGCATCTGTCCGGATTCCTGCATCGTACATTGTGACGAGTTCGCCAGGAGCGGGTCCGTGCAGTCGACACCGGAAGAAGAGTTCTGCGGGTTGCCGGGAAGCTCCTGCGCAGCCGCAGACACCATGGCAAACAGGCACGCCGCAGCCAGTACTGAGGGGACTAGTTTCATCATACGGAGGTAATGCACGAAGTCGGAAGGGGACGCAGAGTGCGCCGCGAAGCTTTTGGTTTCATTGATTCGTGCGAGGAAGAATTCCTGTGACCACAGTCTAGCACGCGCTCTGCCAGGTATCGTCGCGTATACCTTTGGGGGATTGATATGCGCCTTTGGTGGACGTTATTGTCGTAATGATCTTCGCGTGACATCCGTGCGCGCATGATCGATTTTGATCCTTGATCTGCAGGCCTGCACGGTATACTGCACGAAGAAACACCACAGCCTGTTGATTACAATTTAGTAACAACTTAGACATTCATACGTCTCCATCTTCAGGACCCGCCGGAACACTGATTTTTTCCCTCTGGTTTGCGAAAGTCAGAATGCCAACGTTGTTTGTGATGGGTGGGAATGAGTTCGCTTTCATTCGATAATGTGTTTTCTTCCGACACCTCTGATACGTCAGCAGGTGCCATGCGCCTTGGCTCGACCGATCGTAGCGCAAAAATCCCCGGTTCCCGCACCGCTTCCTCTCATGCGGCAGCCTCCGATTTCGTCACTCCTGTACCTGCCAGTGCGTGGGCCCTGTCCGCTTTCCGGCGGACGATTGAAATCGCAGTGGCCGTGATTGCCCTCATTGTTTTCTCGCCCCTCATGTTTCTCGCAGCGGTTCTGGTCCGCTGCGGCTCTGCCGGGCCAGTCTTCTTCCGCCAGCGTCGCATGGGACGCCACGGCCACGAGTTCACCCTTTATAAGTTTCGTTCCATGTGCCCCCGCAAGGGCAACAACTCCTCCATCACCGTCAGCGGTGATGTCCGCATTACGCCCGTCGGGGGTTTCCTTCGGCGTTATAAGCTCGACGAGCTCCCGCAGTTCTGGAATGTCCTTCGCGGCGACATGTCGCTGGTCGGTCCCCGGCCCAAGCTGCCTCATCATGAAGCTCTGCGTCTGGTTTGCCGGCCCGGCATCACCGGCGCTGCCACGCTGGCCTTTCGCAACGAAGAGGAGTTTCTCTCCGAGATCCCCGAAGATCAGCTCGAGACCTTTTACGAGACCTTCGTCAAGCCGGCCAAAGCCCATCTCGATATGGAATACATGCGCACCGCAACCCTGCGCAGCGATGTGAAGATTCTCTGGCGAACCGCCAGTGCCTGCCTCTTTTCCACCGACGATTCCGCTGCCGATTCCGCTGCGACCATCATGCAGTACGAAGAAGCTGCCCGCATTCGCGCAGAGAAGCTTCCTTCCCTTTCGGTAGGCCATTCCAAACCCAAGCCCATCGCGTATCCCGTCGCTGCCGGCGCCAATCAGGAACTCTAAGTAAGCCCTCATCCGCGCGTTCCCTCAAAGGGGACGTGCGGGTGCGCGTCGCAGCACTCCGCATTTTTCCCAATTCGAACCTGTCGCGGTACTACCGGCACCAATGCAAACTGAAGTGAGTGCCGCGGCCCCCATTTCGCTCCGAATAATAGGCCTATCCGCCCGCTGACTCGTGCGCGCTATCGCGTTGCACACTGCCGTCGAGCGGAAACCTGACGGTTATCGCGGTGAACCTCTGTGGGGAGTCGCATACAGGCACCCGGGCTTCTCCCCGGCGCCGTTGTTTGGCATGATCGGTCATCGCTGTCTTCGCGGACTCCGCGCCGCCACAATCACGGTGTTCTGCTGCCGGTGCTGCTCCTCCTCGGGATGGCCGCAGTGTGCCCGTCTCTTCGCGCGCAGCCGTCCACCCAGTTGAAGGCGGCCCCAGCGGACATCCCCGTTCCCTCCACGGTCTGGAAGTCGATCGGTCCCACCCAGGTCAGCACTTCGGCATGGAACCTCGTCTCGGGGCGCGTCATCAGCATCGCCGCTGATCCCTCCGACTCCACCGGCAACACTCTGTACCTCGGCACTGAGGGCGGCGGAGTCTGGAAGTCCGTCAACGCGGCCGCCAGTCCTGCGAGCGTGACTTTTATCCCGCTGACCGACAATCTCAGCGTCTGGTCCTCTTCTGTTCCCACCTCATTGAGTATTGGAGCTGTCTCCGTACAGCCTGGGGGAACGGGCGTGATCCTCGCCGGAACCGGCAATCCGGACAGCGGTACCGGCTCCTGGTACGGCGCAGGCTTTCTGCGCTCCACCGATAACGGCAACACCTGGAGCCTGACGTGGATGACGGCGGCAGGTCCCTTCGGCGGCAGTTTCAACCTCCTCGGTACGGCCGTTGCCGGGTTTGCCTGGAGCACCACGAATCCCGGCCTCGTCGTCGCTGCCGTCAGCGAGCCTGGGAACATGACCACCATCGCCAATGCCTTCACCAAGGTCAACTTTCCCGGTATCTACTACTCGCAGGATGCCGGCGCTACCTGGCATCTCGCGACTCTTGAGGATGGAACCCAGGTCATCCAGGGCGAGCGATACATTAGCAACGTCGGAAACGCCGCCACGGCCGTCGTCTGGAATCCCATCCGCAAGCGCTTCTATGGCGCCGTCCGCTACCACGGCTACTACGAGTCGCCAGACGGCGTCACCTGGACCCGGCTCGTCAATCAGCCCGGATCCAGCCTTACCACGGTTTTGTGCCCCACCAACCCCGGTTCGGCGCCATCTCCCGCCTGTCCCCTGTATCGCGGAGCCCTCGCCGTGCAGCCTTCCACCGGCGATATGTACGCCCTCTTCGTCGACAGCAACAATCTCGACCAGGGGCTCTGGCAGGATATCTGCCAGTTGAAGTCCGGCAACTGCTCTTCCTCCACTGCCCGTTTCACTACGAAGATCGACGACAAACCTCTGCAGTCCCCCGCCGGCAGCGGGACTCTCGCCCAGGCCGATTCCGGCCTGTGGCTCGCTGCTGTGCCCTCCCAGCAGGACACTCTCCTGTTCGTCGGCGACCAGGACATCTGGCGTTGCAGCCTGGCAAAAAGCTGCGTCTGGCGCAATACCACCAACACGCAAACCTGCACCGCCGCTCATGTCACCCCAGGCCAGCACGCCATCGACGCCACCTTCGGATCGACCGGTCTCCTCTGGTTTGGAAACGATGCGGGCCTTTGGCGATCCACCGACGCCGTCAGCCAGTCGAAGACCTCTTGCTCCAGCGACGATGCCGCCCATTTCCAGAACCTCAACGGCAGCCTTGGCCCTCTGGCGCCGGTCGCCTCCTTTGCCGAAGATCCCCTCAACCCGTCCACCTGGCTGGCAGCGCTCGGGCCTCTCGGAACGGCTGCTCCCGGCGCCGACATGACCGCGCCATGGTCCCAGATCCTCAACGGCGAAGGCGACAACGTCGCCATCGATCCGGCGAGCCCTTCGAACTGGTATGCCACCTCCATCGGTGGCGTAGGCATCAACCGCTGCACCGAAGGCACGGCCTGCGATATCAGCGGTTTCGGTTCGGTCGCCATCGGCGAAACCCAGGTCCTGAATGACTTTCAGTCAGTCCCTGCCCCATGGATTCTCGACCCGCAGAACTCCGCCAACATCATCCTCGGCACATGCCGCGTCTGGCGCGGACCAGCAACAGGGATCGGCTGGAGCCAGCAGAACCTGCTTAGCACCATGCTCGACAAGGTCCGACAGCCTTATTGCGACGGCAACTCGGCCATCAGCTCGATTGCGGCCGCTCCCATCACCAGCGGCGCTTTGGCCGGAAACGGTGCGGAGCAGCTTTACGTCGGTATGGCCGGCGCTTTGGATGGGGGCGGACTGATTCCCGGCCACGTGCTCACCGCCGTCATAAACAACGACTCGCAATCCGCCACCACCACCTGGATCGATCGCTATGCATCCCCCGTCACGAACCAGGGAATCACCGCCGGACAGTTCAACCCGCAGGGCTACGGCATCTCCAGCATCGTTCCCGATCCGCACGACCCGACCGGTCAGACGGTCTACGTCACGCTCCGCGGTATCTCGGGCACTTCTTCGTTCATCCCCGTCGTCTACCGATCCACCGACGCGGGCGCCCACTGGGCGAACATCGGCTCCAATCTGTCCTCAACTCCGGCCAACAGTTTCCTGGTGGATCCCAACGACGCCAACATTGCCTACATCGCGACCGATGCCGGCGTCTTCTTCACCCAAAAGATCTCCAGCTGCCTCTCCATGAACAGTGCGTGCTGGAACGTCTACGGCAGTGGGCTTCCCACCTCACCCGCTACCAGCCTCATGGCCTACAACCAGGGCGCGACCCAGAAGCTTCGCGCTGCCACGTGGGGCCGCGGCATCTGGGAAGCGGATCTCGCCACCGCAGGAATCGCCCCGACCACCGCTACCGTCGAGCCCTCCTCGCTCACCTTCTCCGGCCAACAGGTCCAGACCACCAGCGCTCCGCAGACCATCACAATCACCAACGCCGGCAATCTCAATCTGAATGTATCCAGTGTCGACATCACCGGTGACTTTACTGAAACCGACAACTGCATCGATCAGTCGCTCGACCCCCACGCAAGCTGTCAGATTGCAGTTGTTTTTGCCCCCTCCCAGACGGGACCCGCCAGCGGACTCCTCACCCTTTACGCCAACCTCGCCGGCGGGCAGCTCACCGTGCCTCTGTCGGGCACCGGCCTTGCACCCGCATCGTTGCGCCTCACGCCCCCGTCGCTGACCTTTCCCGGCACCACCGTCGCCTCCCGCTCCGATCCCGAGTACGTCACCCTTGCCAACACCGGCGACATCGCTGCGTCCCTCGCCGGCGAGACCATCACAGGGGACTACTCCATCGCCGCCAACACCTGCGGCGCCTCCATCGCTCCGAACAGCAGCTGCACCCTCGGCATCGTTTTTACTCCAACGGCCTCCGGAACCCGAACCGGCATCCTCACCGTCTCGGATTCGGTCGGAATCCAAACCCTGCCTCTCTCCGGTTCCGGCCAGAGCCCGCCGACTGACACGCTCTCGTCCCTGTCGCTCAACTTCGCACCGCAGCAGGTCGGCACCACGAGCACGGCGCAGCC
>DASZYN010000340.1:0-2822 GCA_035545435.1 Acidobacteriaceae bacterium
CTCTCGCCCACCTTCCGATTCGGCCCCGTTCTGGTCGATCCGCAGCGGATCCGTATGCCGGTACCCATCGACCTGAACGGCACCTGGAGCTGGGACCATCGCGCCGACATTAATACGTGGCAGGAACAGGAAGTGACCAACGCCACCCAGGACGCGTTGTTGCCCCCGGATCCTGCGAGCGGCACCGAAGGGTGGCTGAGGCTCACGCCACCCCCGGCACCATCGAACCAGCAATAGAGGAGGTCGCATGGGCGTAGTGGATTTTGTCGAAGACGTTTTGACGGACTTGCATCTGATCACACCGTCGACGGTGGATCCATTTCCCTCGGCTTACGCACTCACCTTCGATACTTCGAATGCATCGTTCAACGCGTGCCAGACCAGTGCCACCGCTGCGGCTGCCGTGAAAGATCTTTGCGGTGCTGTGGTGGATCTCACCGGCAATCCGGCGAACCCCGTCTATGCCGGCCACAATGACAATGACATGCTCTATTGCGGCAGCATGGTCAAGATGTTCACGATGTATGTGGCATTCGAGCTGAAGGCTCGCGTACAAAAGCAAGCAAAAAACATGATTGCCGGTGGTCTGTCGACCGCGACCGCAGGATGGGAAAACAAGGTTTATGCCGAGCTCAGAAAAGCCTGGAAGCCGAAACTCGATGCGGCATTTCCCGGGCTCCCCAGTGGGATGCCTGATTTCAAGACCATCTTCCAACTTTCCAATACCGGCGATGCGACATTCCCCACACAGAAGACGGCAGCCGACATTGATAACATCGGCGAATTCGGCACTCCGGCCGGGCTGTATGGAGACTGGATGAAGCTGATGTTGCGCTGGTCGAATAACACAGCCGCGGGCCAATGCATTTTCCCACTGAGCTATTCCTACCTTAATGGGGTGCTGGGTTCAGCGGGCTTTTTCGATTCGGCAACGAAGAAGGGCCTATGGGTCTCGGGAGACTATCGCAAACACGACTGGGTGAAGGGTCCGGGGAATAAAGGCGGACAGGCCCTGGCTCCGCGCTTCGCGACGGCGCAGGGGCGGACCAAATCAAATTTCACCGGCACGGCCTTTCAGGTCGCTCGCCTGCTGACGCTGATGGCGCAGGGCAAACTGATCGATGCGACCTCGAGCGCCGACATGATCAGCAGTCTGACCCAGGGGATCCTCGACCCTTCTACCGGCAAGAGCGGGACAGTCAGCTTTATCGGCGATGCCCTCGCCGCGGCATCGCGCCCGGTGAGTGAGATCCGCGGAAAAATCGGCTTTGGCAACGATTCCTTTGCGCACGACTGCGGAATCATCCGCGTCGATCGGGGCGCGGATCCAGCCCGAACGCTTCGCTTCATCGAAGTGGTTCTCGGTGCTGCGCCGACCAACAGCGCCGGCTTCGATCAGCTCGCCGTTGCCTACTATGACTGCGTGACTGCACAGCATCCCTGAATCACAACGGGCGCGGTTCATCGGGTTTGCGCGGGTTCGTTTTGGAGCGCAGTTACTTCTTCTGCGCGATCGCCGAGGGAGCGGTCCCGACGACCACCAGATCCACTCTTCGGTTCATCCGGCGGCCTTCCGGGGTCGAATCGTTCGCGATGGGCCGGTATTGCGCATAACCGGCGACCGAAATCTTCGTCGGATCATAACCGGCTTTGTCTACCATCAGCAGCAGCACTGTCATTGCGCGTGCGGTTGAAAGCTCCCAGTTGTTGCGGAAATCCGAATTGTTGATGGGCTGATTGTCGGAATGCCCTTCCACTCGCAGTTCGAGCCCGTGCGTCGTCAGGATTTTCGCGATACGCGTGATCTTGTTGGCGGCTCCGGGGAGGAGTTCTGCCTGTCCACTATCGAAGAAACCCAGCTCGCGCAGGCTCACCACAAATCCTTCGGGGGTTACGCGCATGTCCATCTCATGATTCTTCAGCGCATCACCCATCGCCGCCTGCAGTTCGCTGCGCAGCTGCTGCACTTCCGCCTGCGATGCCGCAGCGGCCCGTTGCCTGGCCAGTTCCAGTTGCTGGTCGGATTGGAGCGGGCCCATGCTTTCCGCTGGAATCACATAGGCATTCTGAGCGCCGGCGTGACTGGAAAATGCGCCCATATTCTGGAACGCATTATGGATGGCGTTTGAAAGCCGCACGATGTTCTTGTTGTCGCGATACACCGAGGCAAACAGCACCACGAAAAACGCGAAGAGCAGCGTGATGAAATCGGCGTATGACACCAGCCAGCGTTCGTGGCTGGTGTGTTCTTCATGGACGTGCCGGCGTCTCCTCATTGCGCGGCGGCCTTCGCCGTGGACGCTACCTTCGACAAGCTGCGCTTTGGCTTCGCCGGGAGATAACTCACCAGCTGCAATTCCAGCGCACGTGGATTCACACCTTCCAGAATTGCCAGCACCGCCTCCAGCGTCATTTCCTGGATGACCTGGCGCTCGCGAATCCGGATCTTTAGCTTGCCCGCGCACGGGAGGAACACCAGGTTCGCCGCTGCCACTCCGTAGATCGTCGCCACAAACGCCACGGCGATGCCGCGTCCTACTGCGTCGATGTCCTGCAGATGCTGCATGACCTGAATCAACCCCAGCACCGCGCCGATAATGCCGATGGTCGGCGAGTACCCGGCTGCTGACTCAAACACCTTCGGGATCCGCTCCTCTTTTTCGCCGCGATAGTCGATCTGTAACTCCATCATCTTCCGCAAATCGGCGGCTGCCACTCCGTCGATGGCGAGCATCAGGCTCTCTTTGAGAAACGGATCCTCAATCTTTGTCAGCTCGCTGTCCAGCGAGAGCAGCCCTTCGCGCCGCGCTTTGAACGCGTAG
>DASZYN010000341.1:0-2807 GCA_035545435.1 Acidobacteriaceae bacterium
AATCGTGGCTTGTGCTGCAGCATCAAAGGGTTATGGCCGGTTTCGGTCCAACGATGCAGCTGCCCCGGCCGTGGTACTGAAGAACGCTCGGGCTGCGTCTAAAGAGTGGTATATTCCTGATCGAGAGATTCCTGTGAGAAAGATCGAGACGACCTAACCGAAAAGCACTTCTCAATGGCTCCATCGCCCTCCCGCCCCCGGCGGTCGAGGGCGTTATGGTTTATAGGCACTCAACAGCTTTTGCCCCTCCGGACTCGCCACCAGGTCCTTAAAATCGTCGTCCGTCGTCAGCTTCTCGTAATAGGTATGCTTATCGATCGCGAGCGCATGATCGAGCGCCTCCAAAGCTGACGCGCGCAGGGCGGGCGTTTTCGCCGTCGTGAAATCGAACTCGTGGTAGTTGGCGATGTTCCACCATGCTGCCGCGACATCCGTGTCCTTCCCCTCTCCGGCCTTCACTTTTCCGTCAATGAATCCCTTCAGGATCTCGACTGCTTTCGCCCGCTTCCCGGCCGCCTCGTCATACATCCGTGCCAGCAGAATGTTGAGTGTGCGATTTGTGGGGAATTCCTTGTTCAGCGTCTCCAGCGTGGTCAGCAGGTCCGCTGTCTGTTTCGGGATGAACGATTTGCTGCGCAGATAATCGCTCGCCCGCACCAGCACGGTCGCAAGGTCGGTCGCCTGTTTCACCTTGGCTTCCGCTCGCTGGACGGCCTCCTTCGCTGCATCGGCCTTGGTTGCAGTCTCGTCGGTCTTTTGGATCAGTTTGGAGAGTTGATTCGATACGCTGTCGGCGATCATCGGCAACAGCCGGTTCGCCGCGAAGCCTGCCACAAAAGCCAGCGCTGCCAGGTTGAGGAGAGAAACACCGTCGGAGAGGTTGTCGGGGAAACGCTTTGCCCAGAGGATCACCAGCAGAGCCGCAATCGCCCCGCCAAGGCCACTCGCTCCCTGCGCCATGAAGTAGACGCTCCCGCTCAGCCGTCCGGAGGGAGGCCACTTATCGTCCCTGGCATCGACCGCCTTGAGATAGACCGAAACGCCATAGGTCAGGCCGCCCAGGATTCCCGGGATCGCCGTCAGCCCGATCGTCAGCCAGAAAACCTTCGCGGCAGAGCCTGTTTCGCCGGTCAGGAGGAGAACAACCCAGGGTGAGACACACATCAGGAGGGATTCGTGCATGTTGTCCGCCAGGGAGTCAGGGTTGGATCAGGGCCTCACTCTACTCCTTTTTCTTCTTACGAGACAGTCTCTGGGGCGCTGGCATTGGCTCTTTGGCCGGGCTTCCGCCTCAAAGGTTGCCCCGCATTCTCCTCCATGCTGTGCCCTCACCCAGCCAGCGGCCCGCATCCTATAAGCCGAGGAGAAACAACGAATGTCCCAGAAAAAAATCTGCCTCGCGGGCCTTGCCCTGCTCCTGGCTGCTGCCGGATGCCACAAGAACTCCGTGGATCCAGGCGCGTTCAAGTCCGCACTGAACGGCTACTACAGTGCTTACCACGTCTGTGTCTGGTCCGCTCCTGTGAAGTTTCCCGCCCAGGCCGACACCAATAACGACGAGCAAACCAAAGGCTTCGACGCCCTCACCGACGCCGGCCTTCTCGTGCGCACGCCCCATGAAAAGAAGCGTTTCCTGATCGGGTCCAAGCAGGTCAACGATTACGATGTTTCCGACAAGGGCCGCTCGACCTGGACCGCCGACGCATCGCAGCCAGGCTACGGCAACTTCTGCTTCGGCCATCGTGAAGTGAGTACGATCGACAGCTTCACCCCGCCTGACGCCGACGCCACGCAGTACACGGTCAACTACCACGACACGGTGACCAACGTGCCCGACTGGGCCAACAGCGCCGAGATGAAAACAGCCTTCCCGAAGATCGCCGCGCTCCAGTCTGGACAGCAAGCCGCCACCGCAACGCTGGTCAAAAGCTCCAACGGATGGCAGGTCACCAACGTGAATCCTGCGCCCGACACCAGCAACGCGAACAGCAACGGCCTCGTGCAATAACGACTCGAAGCCCGGAACCAAAGAAAACGCCCCGGTCCAGGACCGGGGCGTTTGCTTTCCAACTTCTTCCTTCCGGCTTCCGGCTTTTTTAGATCTCCAGGATCACCGGCATGATCAGCGGCCGCCGGCTGGTGTTCTTCTGGATGTACCGCTTCAGGTCGATGCGGATTTTCTCCTTAATCACGCCATAATCGGCCTTCTCTTCCGGACTCGACGAATCGAGCGTCGCCGTGACCACCTGGCGCGCGCCTTCCATCAGCCCAGGCTCGGCGCCAACAAACCCGCGCGAAACCAGTTCCGGCTGCCGCTCCACCTTTCCGCTCAACTTATTAATGGTAAGGATCGGCAGCACGAACCCGTCTTCCGACAAATGCCGCCGGTCGCGGATCACCAGGTCTTCCACCACATCCGTCGAAGATCCTGAGTCGATGCACACCCGCCCCGCCGTGACCTTGCCATTCTTCGTCGCGTTGTTGCGGTCCAGCTCCAGGATCTCGCCGTTCTCGATCACCATCGCCAGATCCACCACGCCCAGCCGCTGCGCCACCTCGGCATGCTTCTTCAGGTGCCGGTAGTCTCCGTGCACCGGGATGAAAAACTTCGGCTTCAGCAGATTGATCATCAGCCGCTGCTCTTCCTGGCTGGCATGCCCGCTCACATGGATCAGCCCATGCGAGCCGTCGTCAAAGATCACGTCGGCATCGCGGCGGCAGAGGTGGTCGATCACGCGAAAGATCGGCTTCTCGTTGCCGGGAATCACGCGCGAGCTCAGGATGACCGTATCGCCCGGCGCAATGCG
>DASZYN010000342.1:0-5585 GCA_035545435.1 Acidobacteriaceae bacterium
GTCGGCCGCATTCCTGGATTTGCTGGCGGACACAGCGATCAAAGAGACCAAGAAGAGCGGCGTTTTTGTCATTCCCGGACTCGGCCGTCTGGTGAAGGCAGAGCGGAAAGCCCGCATGGGGCGCAATCCCCAGACCGGCGAACAGATCAAGATCAAGGCCAAGACCGTGGTCAAATTCCGCGTGGCGAAATCGGCGAAGGATTCCATCGCACCGCCGAAGAAGTAGTTTCGGGTTCCGTTGTTCGAAAAGAGGAAGCGGCTCGCCGCTTCCTCTTTCGTTTTCGCGCGCTCTGGTGTGGCCTCCCCAAGGTCTGTTGACAAAGCGTCTTGTCATTCCGAGCGAAAGGGGCCCCAAACGCATTTCAGTTTGGGGGTGTTGAGCCGAGGAACCTGCTCTTCGCCCTGTTCCATATGAATCCGGGGCCTCACACTGGTTTGTAATCTTTTCGTATTCCCGTTGCACCGTGTCCCGCCGGGTGGACACTGATACCAGGTGCGGTGCATGCGCGGAATTCTGCTGCATGGTTCCTGTGCGGCCCGTGCCGGAGGGCCCCTTGAACGTCCTGCTGATCTATCCTCAGTTTCCCGATACTTACTGGAGTTTTCGTTACGCGCTCTCCTTTCAGGGCAAGCGTGCGGCACAACCCCCGCTGGGGCTGCTCACGGTGGCTGCGCTGCTGCCCCGTTCGTGGAATAAGAAACTCATCGACACCAATGTCGAGCGCCTCCGCGACCGCGATCTCGCCTGGGCCGACGTGGCCTTCATCGGCGGCATGCATGTGCAGCATCGCGATCTGATCGCAATCGCGCGCCGTTGCCGGGAGCGTGGGCTGCGTACGGTCGTCGGCGGACCCATCACCAGCAGCATGCCGGCCGGCGAGCTCGAATGCGATCACATCGTCATCGGTGAAGCCGAGAATCTCATCGACGGCCTGGCCGAGGACCTCGAGCGCGGTACGGCTCGAGCCGTCTACCAGAATGCCGAGCGCCCGGCACTGGAGAGCACGCCGGCGCCCGATCTGAGCCTCATCCGCATGCGTCACTACAGCACCATGACCGTGCAGTATTCGCGGGGCTGCCCCTTCAGCTGCGAGTTCTGCGACATCATCGAAATCTACGGCAGGCGTCCGCGCACCAAACCCGTCGCCCAGGTTCTGGCCGAACTGGATCAGCTGTACGCCGCCGGCTGGCGCGGCCCGGTGTTCATCGTCGACGACAACTTCATCGGCAACAAGGTGCAGGCGCGCGTGCTGCTCGCCGCGATCCGCGAATGGCAGGCGGCCCACGGCTCCGCGTTCCGCTTTATCACCGAGGCGTCGCTCAATCTGGCCGACGATCCCGGCCTCATGCAGGCGATGCAGGATGCAGGCTTCGCCTCCGTCTTTCTGGGCATCGAGACGCCCGACGAGTCCAGCCTGGCGGCCACGAACAAACTCCAGAACACCCGCCGCGATCTGCTCGAGAGCGTCAGCAGGATTCAGGCCTACGGCATCGAAGTCATGGGCGGATTCATTCTCGGTTTTGATACCGACCGCGAGGATGTCTTCGATCGTCTCGTGGAGTTCATTGAGAAGAGCGCTATCCCGGTTGCGATGGTGGGGCTGCTCCAGGCCATGCCGGGCACGCAGCTCTTTCGGCGTCTGTCGCGCGAGGGCCGCATCCTCGACAACGGCGGCGGCAACAATACCGATTGTCAGCTCAACTTTCGTCCGCGCATGCATGCCGACCGGTTGCTCGCCGGCTACCGTTCCGTCCTGCGCCGGATTTATTCGAGCGAGTCGTACTACCAGCGCGTCCGGCTCTATCTCATCCGGTGCCGGCCCCGCGACCGTGGCGATTTCAGCTTCTCGAACCTGCGCGCACTCTTCCTGTCCGTCCTTCGCCAGGGCGTGTTCGGCCGATCGAGGACTTCGTACTGGAAGTTTCTGCTCGCTGCCGCGACCCGTTACCGCAGGTCCTTTGGCGCGGCCATGACGATGGCGGTGATGGGCTATCACTTTCAGGTCATCACCGAGCAGATTGTGCGCGGAGAAGTCACATCCGGTACCGCCCCTGTGCTATAGTGGTGGTTAATCGTCGAATCCGAAATGGTGTTTTTGCCTGTTCTGCCTGTTCTTGTAACTCCGCTGACTCGCAACAATCCCGCCTCAGAGTTCAGCGATACATTCAAGTAAAAGGAAACATGTTATGGAACAGGGAACTGTGAAGTGGTTTAACGATGCCAAGGGCTTTGGATTTCTGAGCCGTCCCAATGGCGAAGATGTTTTCGTCCATTTTTCGGCGATTCAGAGCAATGGTTTTCGGTCGCTGCAGGAAGGCCAGGCGGTCCAGTTCAACGTGGTCAAAGGACCCAAGGGCTGGCAGGCTGAGAATGTTCAGCCGCTCTAAGCAGCAGCAGTATTAGAAGAAAGGGAGGCCGGACGTGGCCTCCTTTTGCTTTTCTGGCAGTCTCTCTGCCCAACCTCGGCTCGTCGCCGATGGAGTCTCTATGTCCAAGCTTCCGCCCGGCAGGTATCAGCTCAAAACACTGCATGAAGAGATCGACTTGTTCGATCGCAAACTGGCGCACCTTTTGCGGTACGAGGAATTCGCTACCGATGCCGCCCGCAATTCCGCCGCCCGCAATCTCACCACGAAACGCGAAGCCCTCGTCCGCGCAGCCCGCGAAATGGTCAGCGAAGGCATTGAGTACAACGACGCCGAATTACCGCGATCGTTTCGCACCGACCCGGCCGCCGTCGCCGACACACCCGCCATCGAGCCGCCTGACGAAGAGCCGGCTGAGACTGTTGCGCACGCTCGCCGCTCGAGCTCCCATCCTTCTCCCTATGCGGGAACCTCAATGGATGTTCAAAAGGGTCTCCAGGAATACAAACGGAGAAAGAAGAAGGCCTGAACAAACGCAGAGAGAAGAAGACCTGCTTCTCTCAGCTCAGGGGCGCGAACCGAATCGGCTTGCGCCGCCCGTCCTGTAGGATGGCGCTGTGGCGCTGCTCTCCATCGAAAATCTCAGCATTCGATTCGGCGCAACCGGCGCTGTTCGCCGTCTTTCGCTCGATATCGCTCCCGGTGAGTCTCTCGGCCTGGTCGGCGAATCCGGATCCGGCAAATCCGTCACCGCGCTCGCCATTCTCCGCCTCCTCGATCCCGCGGCCACCGTCGAAGGGCGAATCGCATTCGATGGGCGCGATCTCCTCGCTCTCGATGCGGAAGCCATGCGCCGGATGCGCGGCCGTGAGATCGCCATGATCTTCCAGGAGCCCATGACCGCCCTCAATCCAGTGCTCCCCGTGGGTGAGCAGATTGCCGAAGCCGTCCGCGTCCATCAGCGCGATGGGTCGCGACAACAGCTGCGGGAAAAGGTGCTCGAATCGATGGACGCCGTCGCGCTGCCCGATCCCTCCCGGCGTTACGGCGACTATCCGCACCAGTTCTCCGGCGGCCAGCGGCAGCGCATCCTCATCGCCATGGCCATCGCCAACCGTCCGCGCCTGCTCATTGCCGACGAGCCCACCACGGCCCTCGACGTGACCGTGCAGGCACAGATTCTTGAGCTGCTCGCGGATTTGCGCCGCCGCTTTGGACTGGCCATGCTGTTCATCTCCCACGATCTGGCCGTTGTCTCTCAGGTCGCGGATCGCGTTGCCGTCATGCGCCAGGGTCTCCTGCTCGAGCAGGCCTCGCGGGCCGCAATCTTCACCCAGCCGCTGCACGCGTACACCCGCAGCCTGCTCGGCGCGGTCCCCACCATGCGCACCGATCTCACAAAACCTCTTGCCCAGCTGGAACCCGGCAGCCCAGGCAAAGGTGCCCAAACCGCCGAACTCCCCCTCCGGGAAGTCGCTCCCGGCCACTGGGTGCGCATTTGACACATCGCCGGCGCTCCGGAATAAACGCGACAACCGTTAGCGCCATCGAATAAAGTGATAAACGGCCCTGTCCGCCTATGCGTGCGCTGCTCCTCTCCGATATCCACGCCAACATCGAGGCTCTCGAAGCCGTGATGGCCGCTGCTCCGGCCCACGATGTCGTGTGGAATCTCGGCGATGTCGTCGGCTATGGCGCGAATCCCAACGAAGTCATCGAACAAACCCGGCGTCTCGGCAGTGTCTTTGTCCGCGGCAATCACGACCGCGTCTGCAGTGGTCTGGGTGGCATTGAGGAGTTCAATCCCGTCGCCCAGCGTGCAGCGCTCTGGACCGAATGCGTCCTCACCGGCGAGCACCGCGACTGGCTGCGGCACATGGCCGTCGGTCCCATTGCCCCCGATGGCCCGTATGTGCGCTGCGTCCACGGATCCCCCGTCGATGAAGACGACTATGTCATGACCGTTCGCGATGCATGGCCGGCCCTGCAGGCCACCGACGCCCGCATCACTTTCTTCGGCCACACCCACGTGCAGGGCGGCTTTGCCACCAACGGCGATGAATGGTTCCGGCTCACGCCCGGATACGAACAGCATCGGTCCCGCCACCCCAGCCACACACTCGACGACCAGTCCGACCAGTTCGAACTGGAGCTGCGCGACGGCGCGCGCTATCTGCTCAATCCTGGCTCGGTAGGACAGCCCCGCGATGGCGACTGGCGCGCCGCCTTCGCTCTCTACGACGACCAGCGCATGGTCCTCACCTGGTACCGGGTGCCTTACAACCTGAAAGAAGCGCAGGAGCGCATCGTGCAGGCAGGTCTGCCCGACCGCCTCGCCACTCGCCTCCGCGACGGCCGCTAGTCCAGTGTCGTGTCCCAAAACTTTGCTACGTAATGAACCGGCTGTCATTCCGAGCGAAAGGGGCCCCAAACGCCTTTCAGTTTAGGGGTGGTGAGCCGAGGAACCTGGTTTTCTCCTCGTAGGTGAAACAGGAACAACACCTCAGCTGCCCGCCAGAGTCGTCGCCTGCCAGCAAAGCTGAATCCCAATAGCCAGCAGCCACAGCGAAAGCGCCAGCCGCATCGCACGCGCCGGAATCCTCGGCGCAAGCGTGCTCCCCGCAACAGCACCGAGCAAACCCCCGATCACCAGGTGCGCCAGCAAACCGGCATCGAAACCTCCCGCCGCCAGATGCAGCCCGCCCCCCACCAGCGACAGGCACAACCCAAAGGCGAGATCCGTCCCCACGATCTTCGTCGTCTCCAGCCGCGTCAGCCCGAGCAGCGCAATCGTGCCCAGCGCGCCTGCCCCCGAAGACGAGAAGCCGACCTCGGCGCCCACCGGCAGCATCGCCGCCGCCAGCCACCTCGGTCGCTCGCGCCGATTCTGACCGGCCCGCGCCGGCCGAAAATGCCGGTAAATATGCCACGCCGACGAGAAGGCGATCATCCCGCCCAGCGCAAAGTAGAGCCAGACCTTGTCGCTCTTCAGAGCCACCGCGTAGCGAAACAGCACCGTCCCCAGCACCACTCCCGGAACCCCGCTGAGCAGCATCAACCCCAGCGTGCGCCACTCTACCTGCCCGCGCGCGATCTGCACCGGCACCACCAGCAGCTTCACCGCCGCGGAGTAGGCCAGCGCCGTCCCCACAGCAACAGGCACAGGCACGTGCAGGAACAGGATCAGCAGCGGCGCAGTCATGGTCCCCGCACCAACT
>DASZYN010000343.1:0-7225 GCA_035545435.1 Acidobacteriaceae bacterium
TCCGGGGACGAGCGTTCCTGAGGACTGCGAATTTTGAAGGAATGGAAAGGATTCCACAGAAGGGTCATACCGCTTGCCGGAACGGCAATGTAAGAATCGCAGGAAGCCGAATCTGAGCTAGGTGGCTGACGCAGAGATTGCTATTCTGAAGCCGGACGTTCTAAAGAGGCCGACGAAACGTTTTAGCGATGCGCTTTCTTAACCGTACGCAATACCTATCCCCCGATGAACCAGGAGAGGTGGGCATGGTCGCCTACTTCTCGATGGAGATTGCCGTAGCCCCTGAGTTTCCGACCTACAGCGGAGGCCTGGGTGTGCTGGCAGGCGATACGCTGCGAGCCGCGGCCGACATGGGGCTGCCGCTGGCGGCAGTCACGCTGGTCGATCGCAAGGGCTACTTCCGCCAGCATCTGGACGCGAGCACCGGCATCCAGACGGAAGAGGCGCAGCCGTGGTCGCCGGAGAGTATTCTCACGGCTGAAGAGCCGATTGTGACGGTGACACTGGAAGGGCGTCCGGTGGCGGTGCGCGGCTGGCGGTACGACCTCGAGGGTGTGACCGGACATCGGATCCCGGTGTATTTCCTCGACACGGATCTGGAGCAGAACGACCCGAAGGACCGCAGTCTGACGGATGTTCTTTATGGGGGGGACCCGGATTATCGGCTTCGCCAGGAAGCGATTCTGGGGATTGGCGGTGCGCGGCTGCTGCGGGCGCTGGAGTACGAGCCGGCCGTTTATCACATGAACGAGGGGCACGCCGCATTGTTGACCGTTCCTGTGCTGGAGCAGGAGCTTCATGGCGCAGGGCTGCAGACGGCGACAGAGCGTGATCTGGAGGCGGTACGGCGGCGCTGTGTGTTTACGACGCATACGCCGGTGCCGGCGGGGCACGACCGTTTCTCGGGCGAGCAGGCTTATCGCATCCTGGGTGCGGAGCGGGCGGGAATGCTGGAACGATTCGGGTGTTTCCACGACGGGCTGCTGAATATGACGTACGTGGCCCTGCGCTTTTCCCGCTTCGTGAACGGCGTGGCCATGCAGCATGGCAAGGTTTCGCGGCAGATGTTCCCCGAGTACACGATCGATGCGATCACGAACGGCGTGCATGCCGGGACGTGGACTGCGCCTCCGGTGCAGGCGGTTTTCGACAAGCACCTGCCACGCTGGCGGCAGGACAACGTGACACTGCGTTACGCGATCGACATTCCGGAAAACGAAATTGTGGAAGCGCACGCTGCGTCGAAGCAGGTTCTGATCGACCGGGTGAAGGCGGCCTCGGGTGTGGAGATGAATCCGGATGTCTTCACGCTGGGATTTGCGCGGCGCGCTGCGACTTACAAGAGAGCCGATTTGCTTTTCACCGATCCGGAGCGGCTGGTGAAGATCGCGGAAAAGTTTGGGGGCCTGCAGATTGTTTATGCCGGCAAGGCGCATCCGGCGGATGAGCCGGGCAAGGCGAAGATTCGCCGCGTGATTGAACTGGCGCGCGATTTGCGGGGAGGCCCACTGCAGGTCGTATATCTGGAGAATTACGAGTGGAGGCTGGGAGCGGTCCTGACTGGCGGTGTTGACCTGTGGCTGAATACGCCGCGGCGGCCCTATGAAGCTTCGGGAACCAGCGGGATGAAAGCTGCGCTCAACGGCGTGCCGAGCCTGAGCATTCTCGATGGCTGGTGGATCGAGGGCTGGATCGAGGGTGTGACCGGCTGGGCGATCGACGATCACGACGACGAGGCCGTCGAGGCGAAGTCGCTCTACGATCACCTGGAGAAGCTGATCCTGCCGCTGTACACGAAAGACACAGGACAGTGGCGGCGGATCATGCGCTCGACGATCGCGCTGAACGGATCCTTCTTCAACACGCAGCGGATGCTGGAGCAGTATGTGATCAACGCATACTTCCCGGAACGGCCGGTGGACAGGATGCCGGAGTCGAAATCGCCGCAGCCGGACCTGGAAAACTCTGTCGCACAGTAGGGCCGCGGACGCTCGCGACGTGGCTGAAAGCCTGTATCGACGCTGATTCTCTGCAGGGGCGGGCTATTGGCGCGATGCTATACTTGGCCTGATTCTTAGCTCTCGTCCGATGGAGTGTGACGAGCTGCACACCGTCCTCGTCATGGCGCAGTTCGCTCGGGTTCTTGTCCGGAAACCATGGGAGAGACTTCCTTGAACCAGCCATCCGTGGAGGCGTTGGCACCTGAGGTGTCGCGACGGCCGCTGTGTGTCGATCTGGACGGGACTCTGGCGAAGAACGACACGCTGATGGACTCGCTGCTGGTGCTGGTGCGCAACCGGCCGCTGGATGCGCTGCGGGTTCCTTTGTGGCTGTTGCGCGGCAAGGCTGCAGTCAAAGCGGAAATAGGGGCGCGCGTGGCACTCGATGTGCAGCATCTGCCGTACAACCGGTCGGTCGTCGCCTATCTGGAAGTCGAGCGCGGCGAAGGGCGCAGGCTTTATCTGGCAACGGGGGCCGATGAACTTCTGGCGAAACGGGTCGCCGACCATCTGGCGCTGTTCGACGGCGTGCTGGCCAGCGACGGCAGGACGAATCTGACGGCGGCGAACAAGCTGGAGAGTCTGCGCAGAAGGTTTGGCAACGACGGATACGATTACATCGGCAATGCGGGGCCCGATCTGCCGCTGCTGGAGCATGCGGGCACGGCGATGATTGCGAATCCGGCGCGGGGTTTGCGTTCGCGCCTGCAATCGCGCGGAATCACGGTGCGGCGCGAATTCGAGGACAGGAGAGCGCCAATGAAGGCCATACTGAAGGCTCTCCGTCTGCATCAGTGGGCGAAGAACATTCTGATCTTTGTGCCGATGCTGCTGGCGCACGTCCTGCGCGCCGGAGTTTTTGCGGATGCGGCGATTGCCTTTGTGAGCTTCAGTCTGTGTGCGTCTGCCACTTATGTCGCCAACGATCTGCTGGACATCGAATCGGACCGGCGGCATCCGCGCAAAAGAAATCGGCCCTTTGCGGCGGGCGATCTCTCGGTCCTGACCGGGGTCCTGATCAGCGGGATTTGTCTTGGTGGAGGCATCGCGATTGCGGCTGCGGTGCTGCCTCGGGGATTCCTGCTGTGGCTGTTTCTCTACATTGTGGGAACGCTGTCGTATTCGCTGGCGCTGAAGCGGGCGATGCTGGTGGACGTGATGGTGCTGGCGGGCCTCTACACTGTGAGGCTGCTGGCAGGCGCTGCGGCGACGAGGGTGGAGATATCGCCCTGGTTTGCCGCCTTTGCGATTTTTCTGTTCCTGAGTCTCGCCATGGTGAAGCGCTTCAGCGAACTGGAGAACACGCGGGCACGCGGGGAAGCGATTGCGAACGGACGCGGCTATCGGCTGGGTGACATCGAGCAACTCAGGAGCTTCGGGACGTCGAATGCAACGGCGGCGGTGCTGGTGTTTATGATTTACATCGGAATCTCGCGCGACGTGAACAGTCTCTACCGTCATCCCAACTGGCTGTGGCTGATCGCGCCACTGATGATCTATTGGCTGAGCCGGGTATGGCTGCTGGCTTCGCGGGGCGAACTCGATGAGGATCCCGTGATTTTTGCCGTTACGGATCGCATCAGTCTTATGACCGGCGCGGCGGTGGCGGTGGTTGCGGCTCTTGCCGCTTTTTAATGCAGTGAAGGTGAACAGTATCCATGGGTGAATCCGGCAAGCCGACAGAACAAGCGCCATCGTTTGAATCGTGGGGACGGTATCCAAAACTGCAGGCGGAGGTCGTTCCGCTGCATTGGCCGAGCGATTTTCCGCTGCCGCAGGCGCCAGCGACCCGGCAACTGCCAGTGGGGCTGGGGCGCAGTTACGGCGATGTGTGCCTGCTGGAGAACGGTACGCTGCTGCAGACATCGGGCATGGACCGGCTGCTCTACTTCGATCCCACGAACGGCTTGTTGCGCTGCGAGGCCGGGGTTTCGCTGCAGCAGATTCTGGATTTCGCAGTGCCGCGCGGATTCTTTCTGCCGGTGACGCCAGGAACGAAATTTGTCACCGTGGGCGGAGCGATTGCCAACGACATTCACGGGAAGAATCACCACGTGGCGGGGACGTTTGGGCGTCACGTGCAGCGGTTCGAACTGGTGCGGTCCGATGGAAACCGGTTTGTGTGCAGCCCGGTTGAGAATCCGGAGTGGTTTGCAGCGACGATCGGGGGCATGGGACTGACGGGGCTGATCACGTGGGTGGAAATGCACCTGCGGCCCATTGTGTCGCGCAAAATCGAATACCGGGGGGAGAAGTTTCACGGGCTCGACGAGTTCTTTGCGTTGTCCCAGACCGCGACCAGCGAATACACGGTTGCATGGATCGACTGCGTTTCCACGGGCAGCAATTTTGCGCGCGGGATTTTCATGCAGGGCGATCACTCGGAGACGCCGGGTCCGCTGACAAAAAGCAAAGAGCCAAAGCTGACGTTTCCGTTCAATCTGCCGGAGTTTGCGCTGAACCGTTTTTCGATGGCAGCCTTCAACACGCTCTACTTCCACAAGCAGATTGGAAAACAAAAGGCCGGGCCGGTGGATTACGAGCCCTTTTTCTATCCGCTGGATGCCGTCCAGCACTGGAACAGGATGTACGGCAGGCAAGGGCTGCTGCAGTTTCAGAATGTGCTGCCGCACGAGAGCGGGCGCGAGGGCATGATTCAGATCCTGAAGGCCATTACGAAATCCGGTCTCGCGTCCTTCCTGGCAGTGATTAAGTTTTTTGGCGACGTGCCGTCCGTGGGGATGATGTCCTTTCCGAAGCCGGGACCGATGCTGGCGCTGGATTTTCCGATTCGGCGCGAGGTGAGCTTCGATCTGGTCGATCGGCTGGCGCGGATCACGCTGGAACACGGAGGGCGGATGTACTCCGCCAAAGATGCGCGGATGACGCCGGAGCAGTATCAGGCGTTTTATCCGCAGTGGCAGGATTTCTCCCGGTTCGTGGATCCGGGGTTCGACTCGGCGTTCTGGCAGCGCGTGACGGGACGGAGGCCGCTCGTTGGCTGAACGGCAGGCGACTGCAACGCCTAAAAGGATTTTGGCGCTGGGGGCGACTTCAGCGATCGCGCAGGCGGCGTTGCGGCTGCTGGCGGAGCGGGGGGCGGTCTTTTTCGTGGTTGGGCGCAATGCGCAGAAACTGGCCGCGGTTCGGGACGATTTGCTGACACGGGGAGCGGGCGCGGTCACGGCGTATGTCGCCGATCTGGACGACACGCCGGCGCATCCGGCGATGCTGGCGCACGCGGTTTCGGTTCTGGGCGGCCTGGACGTAGCGCTGCTGGCGCATGGAGTGCTGGGCGAACAGCCGGTGGCGCAGATGGACTACACGACGGCGGAAGCGATTCTTCGAACCAATTTTCTGTCCGCGGTTTCGCTGGTAACGTGGCTGGCGAATTATTTTGAAGCGGAGCGACGGGGCACGATTGCAGTGGTTTCTTCAGTCGCCGGGGACCGGGGACGCAAGAGCAATTATGTGTATGGTGCATCGAAGGGCGGACTGAACATCTTCCTCGACGGCGTGCGCAATCGCATCGACCGGGCGGGTGTGAAGGTGCTGACCATCAAGCCTGGATTTGTGGCAACGCCGATGACGGCGCACCTGAGGAAGAACGCGCTATTTGCGGAGCCCGGGCGCGTGGGGAAGGACATTGTGCGCGCCATCGACAAGCGGAAGGATGTGGCCTATACGCCGCCGTTCTGGGGCATGATCATGCTGGTGGTGCGCAGCGTGCCGGGGCGAATTTTTAAGCGCCTCAACCTGTAGAGAAGGAACGTTCCATAGGCGGAAACTGCATCAGGACGCACCGTGCGGGCATCTATAAGGGGTCGCTTTGAGGCCGGATCCGAGGTCTTTTTCGGCGGCCCATTCGTCTCCAACGTAGAGCGATTTTCACGTTCGAAATTCTTTCCCTACAGGTAAAGGATGGATACTGTTACATGCGGGCATTGTGCTCCCGCATTGCGCAAACCGACTTGCCTCTGGAATCCCGCACCCCGGCGTGGAGCGTTCCGGGAAGCCGCAGGAGACGCTGAACCGATATGTGGATAGTCCGCCTCGCGCTGCGACGGCCGTATACGTTTGCCGTGCTCGCGCTCCTGCTGATGGTGCTCGGCCCGCTGGCCATCATGAACATGCCGGTGGATATTTTCCCGAACATCGACATCCCTGTGGTGTCGATCATCTGGCAATACCAGGGATTCTCGCCGGAGCAGATGGCCGATCGCATTGTGGCGCTGAGCGAGCGTTCGCTGACCACGACGGTAAACGACATCGAGCACATCGAGTCGATGTCGGTGAACAGCCGGTCGGTCATCAAGGTTTTCTTTCAGCCGGGAGTGAATATCGGCAACGCCGTGGCGCAGATCACGTCGATCGCGCAAACGCAGCTCCGGCAATTGCCGCCGGGAACGACGGCGCCACTGGTCATCCAGTACAACGCGTCGAGTGTTCCCATTGTTCAGCTGGGGCTCTCCGGGCAGGGGCTTTCGGAGATGCAGCTGAACGACTACGCGCTGAACTTTCTGCGTACTCAGCTGGTGACGGTGCCAGGTGCAGGACTTCCCTATCCGTATGGGGGAAAGCAGCGGCAGGTGCAGGTGGATCTGAATCTGCCTGCGCTGCAGTCGAAGGGGCTTTCGCCGGCCGATGTGGTGAATGCGATTGGCGCCCAGAATCTGATCCTGCCCGGGGGCACGATCAAGATCGGCCAGTTCGAATATCAACTGGAGACGAACAGCGCGCCGGCTACGATTCAAGCCCTGAACGATTTGCCGATCCGGCAGGTCAACGGCGCGATGGTGTACATCCACGATGTCGCGCACGTGCGCAACGGCTTTCCGCCGCAGACCAACATTGTGCGCGTGGACGGGCAACGGGCGGCACTGCTTTCCGTCATCAAGACCGGGAATACCTCCACGCTGAACATCGTGAAGGGCATTCTGACCAAGGTGGACAGCCTGAGGGAGCAGCTGCCGGCGCAGTTGAGACAGTTGAGGATCATTCCGCTGGGTGATCAGTCGATCTTTGTACGGAATTCGATCGATGGGGTGGTGCACGAAGCGATCATTGCTGCGTGTCTGACGGCAATCATGATTCTGATCTTCCTGGGCAGCTGGCGGAGCACGCTGATTATCGCGGTTTCGATCCCGTTGTCGATTTTGACGTCGCTGCTGGTGCTCAGCGCGCTGGGTGAGTCGATCAACATCATGACGCTCGGCGGCCTGGCT
>DASZYN010000344.1:0-5380 GCA_035545435.1 Acidobacteriaceae bacterium
GTACCCAAAGCCAGCGCGCTGCCAGGCACGGTGATTTGTGCCGCCCCGCTGTTCAGCGGCCCGCTGCCTACGGTGACGCCGCCACTGGTCAACGTGATCGTGCCGGTCGCCTGGACCGAACCATCGACCGAAACCGTGACGACGGTGGACTGAGAGTTGGTAATGGTAGCCGGGTTCGCCGATGCCGAAACAGTAGGAGTCGCCTTAATGATCGTAACCACACCAGATCCGGCAGCGATGTCGTAATTGCTGTCCCCGGAGTAGCTGGCCGTGAGCGTGTTCGAACCCAGCGTGAGAGCGCTGGCAGAGATGTTGACCTGTGCCGTCCCGCTCACCAGTGCACCGCTACCCACAGAGACGCCTCCGCTGGTGAGCGTGATCGTTCCAGTCGGCTGTGTTGTGCCGGCCACGGTGACTGTCACCACTGTGGATTGCAAGGTCGTGATGGTCGCGGGGGCAGGCGTAACTGATACAGTGGGCGTCGCCTTCGTCACCGTAACCGAGGTCGATCCGGTGGCAATGTCGTAGTTGCTGTCTCCCGAGTAGCTGGCCGTAAGGGAGTTTGTACCTAACGCGAGTGCGCTTGCCGGTACGGTAATTTGGGCCGTCCCGCTGACGAGCGAACCGTTGCCTACGGTGACTCCTGCGCTGGTGAGCGTGATGGTCCCGGTCGGCTGTGTTGTGCCGGCGACTGAGACCGTCACGACGGTGGACTGCAGGGTTGTGATCGTTGCCGGATTCGGCGATGCCGTCACAGTGGGCGTCGCCTTGTTGACCGTGACTGACGTCGTTCCGGTGGCCGTTGTGTAGGTACCATCGCCCGAATAGGTGGCGGTTAGCGTATTCGCGCCCACTGCAAGAGCGCTGGCGGGTACGGTGATCTGGGCTGATCCGGCGGCGAGTGAACCGCTACCGACGGTGACTCCGCCGTTGGTCAGCGTGATGGTTCCGGTGGGTTGCGGCGTGCCGGCAACTGAAACCGTCACGACGGTGGACTGCAGAGTCGTGATCGTTGCTGGATTCGGCGATGCCGTCACGGTGGGCGTCGCCTTGTTAACCGTGACTGAAGTCGTTCCGGTTGCGGTTGCGTAGGTGCCATCGCCTGAATAGGTAGCGGTCAGGCTATCGGTGCCCACAGCAAGGGCACTGGCGGCGACGGTGATCTGGGCTGATCCGGCTGCAAGCGAACCGGTTCCTACCGTGACTCCCCCGCTGGTCAGCGTGATGGTTCCGGTGGGTTGCGGCGTGCCGGCGACTGAAACCGTCACCACGGTGGACTGCAGAGTCGTGATCGTTGCTGGATTGGGCGATGCCGTCACGGTGGGCGTCGCCTTATTGACCGTCACCGAAGTGGATCCCGTCGCCGTGGTGTAGACACCATCCCCTGAATACGTAGCCGTTAGCGTATCGGCACCCACCGCCAGGGCGCTGGCGGCAACGGTGATTTGTACGGCTCCGCTTGCAAGCGATCCGGTGCCAACGGTGACGCCTGCGCTGGTCAGTGTGATCGTGCCAGTAGCCTGCGGCGTGCCTGCGACCGAAACTGTCACCACGGTGGACTGCAGAGTCGTGATGGTGGTTGGGTTCGCCGATGCGGTCACAGTGGGTGTAGCCTTCGTGACCGTAACGGAATTAGATCCACTCGCCGTGGTGTAGTTGGTATCTCCGGAGTAGCTGGCCGTGAGAGTATCGGTGCCCACGGAGAGTGTGTTCGCGGGGATATTGAAGGTCGCCGAACCGCTGCTGAGCGTAAGAGGGGAGCCCGAATAGCCCGGTCCACTGAGGCTGACTGTCCCGGTGGGAACGGGGTTACCGCTGCCGCCACTCAGCGTGACGGTCACTGCCAGACTTTGGGTTGTCGTGATGCTTGAAGGAGACGGCGCCACGGTGACGGTCGGTGTAGGCACCGCGGACGTTCCGGTGCCGCTCAGCGCGATGCTCTGCGTCGTTGACGGGCTGGCGTTGAGGTTGTTGTCCGTTAGAACGGTTGAGCCGGACACCGAGCCGATGGCCGTGGGAAGGAAGTCGATGGCCAGTCCGCAACTGGTCCCGGCGGCCAGAGTGCCGGCTGGAGAGGACGTTAGAACATCCGGGCAGGTCGTCGACGAGTCCAGCTTAAAGTTGGCAGAGATACTGGGATTTGTTCCTGTGCCCGGAACTGGGAAGGTCAGCGGTGCATTGCCGATATTGCGCAGGGTGACGGTCTGAGGACTATCGCTGCTTTGAGAACCGGCGTGGGTGTTGGCAAAGGTGAGGCTGGGCGGAGAGGCCAACTGCAGAGTGTAAATTCCTGAGCCGAGCGAATCGCTGAGATAGACACTGCCGCTGCCGTCGACAGCAATGCCGGTGTAACCTTCGGCGGAGTTTTGACGCACGGTGGTGACACAGCTGGAGGAGCCGCAGCCCGGGGCCATGACCGAAGCCGTGTGGTTATCGGCGGTGTAGATATCGCCCACTCCATCCACGGCGACTGCGACGGGAGTGCTGAAACCGCCACCCAGCGTGATTACGCAGCTGGACGAGGTGCAGCCCGCGGGGATTTCCTTGATCGCGCTGTTACTGGTGTCGGCAACAAAGACATTGCCGTTCCCATCCACCGCGACGCCCTGAGGCTGGTTGAAACCGCTGGCCAGGGTGGACACGCAGGTGGAAAAGGAACAGCCCGCGACCACCTTCTTAATGGCGTTATTCGCGGTGTCGGCGACGTAGATGGTGCCTCCATTGTCGACCGCCACGCCGCGAGGCTGGTTGAAGCCACTAACAGTCGTTACACAACTGGAGGAAGCGCAGCCGGGAGGGATCAGCTTCACGGCGTTGCTGCCGGAATCGGCGACGTACAGGTTTCCGGCGCCGTCAACGGCGATCGCCCTGGGCTGAGAGAAACCGCCGCCCATCGTCACGCGACAGGCACTTGTCGCACACCCTGGAGGTATCTCCGTCACACTCGAACCGGAGGAGAAATAGATGTTCCCGGTTCCATCGACAGCTAAACCCTGGGGATTGACGATCGATTGCGTCAGGAACGTGCCCGGAAAAGTCCCACCGGCGAACGCCAGCTGCGGACCTACCCCCGTGGCATAGAGAGGAGCGGTCGCGAGCACGGTTCCGGCGTTACTGATCAACTGTGCTGCACCATGGCGTATGCCGGCTGATTTCGGCTTGAAACTCACGTTTACCGTGCAGCTGTCACTCGCGTCGTAGGATCGGCTGGTTCCATTGGTGTTGCAGGTCCCGGTTCCGAGGTCGGTAAAATCGAGCCCGCTCGCCCCCTGGGTAACAACCTTGGGCGCCTTGATGGTGGTAGGGGTGTTGCTGGTAAAGGTGAACTGCAAAGTCTGAGTTACAGGAGATGAACCAACGGCAACCGTCCCGACGTTGTCGGTCTGGGGGACGATTTGCTTGATGGCATGGTTGGTCCAGTCAGAGACGAGAATGGTACCATCGGGAGCCGGCCATACCGACACCGGACCACTAAATCCGCGGCCCCAGCCCGCGACGGTGTTGCTCAGCGTGGAAGTGGCCTCACGAATAAGATTGGTGCCAAACTCGCTGAGCCACAGATTTCCCTGGGCATCGCGAGCCAAATCTCCCGGGCCCTGGAAGCTATAGTTATTGAGCGAACTTTCCGACGTATAGGGAGACTGAAGCTTCTCCAGGTGGTCCAGATTGCCATCGATCACAAAAATGTTGTCACTGGCATCGACGGCAATTCCTCGAGGTTGCGCAACGACATTGGCCGCAACCACTGTGGTAACCACAGGCTGGCCGGAGCTGAACGAGATCTTTGAGATGGTGTTGGCGATATTGTCGGATACGAAGACGTTTCCCGACGGATCGCCGGCGATACCCCATGGCCCCTTCCAACCGGTGCCGATGGCCACCGGGGTGGCGAAGGTTCCTGAAGTATTGACCCACTCGTAGACATGCCCGGCGGTCGTGGAAAAGTTGCCGAATGCCGCTACCCACAGATCGCCGCGGGAATCGAGTCCGAGGCCGCGCAGACAGGGATCGGGTTCGGTGACGGGCGATGGGCAGACAAAGCCGCCCGCCGGGGAAGGCAGCGCAACGGGGCTGCCGTAGCTCCCCGGCCCATTGCGGGTCATTTCGTAAACCGTGGCCGTGTTCGTCGATGTGTTGTTGTCGGCGACGAATATATTGCCGTTGGGATCCGTCGTGACCCCCATCGGACCTTTGAACGAAGCGTTAATCGTGGTGGTGATGCCGCCATTGAATGCGGCAGTCTGAGCGTGGAGCGAGGTGGCCCATGCACAAAGGAGAATCAGCGCACTCGCAACCAATAACGCGCGACAGCGGGGCTGGCTACCGGTGAAGCGGGATCGAGTTGCGGAGGCGTTGGAGCATCCGGGGGCGGCGTTCATCAAAACACTTCTCCTGTGGGAGGGCAAGGCCTTTCAGCAACCAGGCAGCGATACCAGTCAGCGGTCCGAGAGCCAGATCTGGAGCTGGTTCGGCCCGAAAATAACGGCTTTGTAATGTGTGTGCTTCGATGGATTCTACCGATCCGATCCGTGATTTCAATCCCCAATTGGACAGCGAGTTGCGACATTCCTGGTATCCCTTCAGTAACCATTTCGCGAGTTACCAGTCCTGCTAGAATCCGCCGGAAAATACCAGTTGTGGGCCCACGCCCGTGCCATAGAGATACGCGGTCGCCAGTACGGTGCCGGAGGTATTCAGAAGCTTCACCGCGCCGTAGCGGGTACCGGCAAATTTTGGCTTCACGGTGACGTCGACCGTGCAGGTAGCTTTGGACGCGTAGGGATGGCCGGCACCATTGGTCGTGGTGCAGGAGCCGGTTCCGGCGTCGGCAAAGTCGAGGCCGGTTGCACCCTGGGTCACGACGACCGGTGCCTGAATCGTCGTGGTGGAGGAGCCGGTAAAGGTGAAGGTAAGCGTCTGTTTTGCCGAGGTGGAACCAATCGCTACGGTCCCGACATTGACCACAGGCGCGATTTGACGAATGACGCCGTGGTCTTCATCCGAGACGAGAATGTTGCCTTCGAACGTTTGCCAGATTTCGACCGGTGTTTGCAGGCCCGTGCCAAAGTTCAAGACCGTCGCGAAGTTGCTGGCGATGGTCATTTCCTGGATCAGGTTCGCGTTGTAGTTTGTGACCCATATGTTGCCCAGATTGTCCACGGTGAGATTGCCGGGCCCGCCAAAATTGGCGCTGCCGATATTGTTGGCCGACGTGTACGAAGACGAAGCGGTCAGCTGCACGACGCGAGCGACGTTGCCGTCCAGGATCAGCAGATTGCCGCCGGAGTCGAAAACCATGCCGCCGGGCTGGTGGACACTGGTGGTGTTGATCCAGGTTGCGGTGCTGCCGGTGATTTTGGCGATGGAGTTGGCGGTTTCA
>DASZYN010000345.1:0-2653 GCA_035545435.1 Acidobacteriaceae bacterium
GCTTTTCGCAGCGGTTTTCGAGGCGGGGCGCAGAGACGTTGATCCCTATGATGCATCGATTTTTCCGTTCTCCTGCCACGCTGGCTGCCAGCGCGGGCCTGCTGCTGACCTTCACCGCCGTCGTTCCCTCCATCGCGCAGAGCCGCGGGTCCAACTTTGTGGACACGCAGCGAACGGCATCGCCCTATCAGGGCACGGTCGTCGAACAGATCGTGGCCATGGTCAACGATCAGGTGATCAGCAAGTCCGACTACGAACGCGCCGAGCGTGACCTGAAGCAGGAGGCGCAACAGCAGGGCTGGTCGCACCAGCAGGTCATGGAGCAGCAGCGCGATCTGCTGCGCTCGCTGATCGACAAGCAGCTGTTGCTTTCCAAGGGAAAGGAACTGGGCATCACCGGCGATAACGAGGTGGTGAAGCGCCTGGACGATATGCGCAAGCAGTACCACATGGACTCCATGGAGGATCTGCAGAAGGCCGCCGAGGCGCAGGGCGTCTCGTTCGAAGACCTGAAGGAGCAGATCCGGGAGGGAATCGTCCAGTCCAACGTGATCAGCCAGGAGGTGGGGCGGCGCATCGACATCACCCCTTCGGAAATTCGCCAGTACTATAACGCGCATCTGCAGGACTTCCAGCGGCCGGAGCAGGTGAAGCTGAGCGAGATTCTTATCCCCACGCCGAATCCCGATGACGCGGCGCAGGTGGCCGAGGCCGAGAAGAAGGCGAACGCGGTCGAAGACCGGCTGAAATCCGGAGCGGATTTCGCCACCGTGGCGAAGGCGGATTCCACCGGGCCCACCGCGGCCGAAGGCGGGCGGCTGGGCGAATACAAGCGCGGCGACCTGCCCAAAGTGATGGAGGACGCCACCTTCAATCTGCAGCCGGGGCAGTACACGGAGCCGATTCGGACCAAACAGGGCTGGCTCATCCTGGAAGTGACCGATCACAGCAAGGGCGGAACGCAGCCGCTGGAGGAAGTCCAGAACGATATTCAGGAAAAGATCGGGATGCAGAAGATGGAGCCCGCCATGCGCGCCTATCTGGCAAAGCTGCGCGACGAGGCCGCCATCCAGGTGCGGGCGCCGTATACGGATTCGGGAGCGACACCGAACGAGATCAAGTTCACCGAAGGCGCCTATCAGCCGCCGCAGCCGAAGAAGAAAAAGCATGCGGACCGGGCCCGGTATCGGCAATTGGCACAGCGGGGACGCAAAGAGACAACGACCGCCGATGCGGCAGCGCCGCCCGCCGGCGTGCCCACTCTGGACCAGGTGAATTCGCAGAAGGGCGCGCCTGTCGAGGTAGCCGCCCCGAAGACGGAAAAGCCAGGCAAGAGGGAGAAGATTCGCTTTGGGCAGGCGCCGCGCGAGACGCTGCCCGCAGGCCCGACCCGGCAGGTCGATGCCGGCGCCGGGGATGCGACCGCCGCTCAGTCGACGCAGCAGGTGGCGGAGAGCGCGCCGACGAGCAACACGGTGATGACGAATGCGGCGGGCGAGGTGATTGGCGACACGGAGACCGAAAAGCCGAAGAAGACGCGCTTGTCCGATCACATGAAGGACTCGAAGCAGAGGCAGGCAGCGGAGAAGGCGGCGAAGAAGAAACAGAAATTTGTGGAGCCGACCTTTACCGAGGCGCAGAAGGCCGAGCAGCAGCAACAGCAGCAGGCGGTTGGGCTGAACGGCGACACGACCAAGCAAAAGAAGCCGAATCCGGCGAAGAGCGGTCCGAAACGGCGCATGGGCGAGCCGGAAGCCAGCACTGAGCAGAATTCGCAGCCGGCGAGCGGAACCTCGAATCAGCCGAATACGCCTGCGCCGACGACACCGCCGGCGACGCAGCCGCAGCTTTAACCTGCAGCCTTCACGGGTCATTTATTTCCGCGCCGCAGGGCGCTGCCAGGATCACGCATGAAAGACATCATGGTGGCGGAGCTGGCGAGCCGGGAGAATCGGGAGATCACCGGCTTCTTCGCGGCGGTTGCAAAGCAGGTGCGCACCAACCGTGAAGGCGGCAGGTATTTTGCGCTGATCCTCGGCGATCGCACCGGGCAAATCGACGGACGCATGTGGGAGATCGACGACGCGGGAGCGTTTGAGCCCGGCGATGTCGTGAAAGTGCGTGGCGAGGTGTGCCGGTTCAACGAGCGGCTGCAGATCAAGGTGGAAAAAATTCGCCGCGCGGAGGCCGGCGAGTATGAGCTGAGCGATTTCGTTCCGCAGTCGCAGCGCGACATCGGCGAGATGTGGGTGGAACTGCGTGGGTGGGTCGAGAGCTTCGGTGATCCGGATCTGAAGGCGCTGCTTCGGGCTTTTCTCAGCGATGAAGAAGTTGCGCGGCAGCTGCGCGAGGCGCCGGCCGCCAAAGGCCTGCATCATGCATGGATCGGCGGGCTGCTGGAGCACATCCTGTCGCTGATGGGGATGGCTGAGCTGGCTGCGAAGCATTATCCGGAGGTGAACCGCGACCTGCTGCTGACCGGCGTGGTTCTGCACGATATCGGCAAGCTGCGCGAGCTGCGCTGGGGCACCAGCTTCGACTACACGATGGAAGGGCAGTTGCTGGGGCACATCACCATCGGCATCGGCATGATCGAGCAGAAGATTGCGGCGATCCCGAATTTCCCGCAGGCGAAACGGCTGCTGGTCGAGCA
>DASZYN010000346.1:0-2881 GCA_035545435.1 Acidobacteriaceae bacterium
TCCGGTAGCGCTCGGTAACGGCGGTGGCGGGGTCGATCTTCTGATTGGTGAAGCGGGGGACGAAGCTGTCGTATTGGGCGAGGTTGCCGGCGGCGTCGAGCCAGGGTTTGCGCGGGGCGATGAAGTTATTGTTCTCGTCGAGGGCGATGCTGGAAAACGGCGGCTGAACGGGTTCAGGCTCGGCGGAGGGTTTAAGGCGCGCGGGGCGAGGAAGGGTGGAGGCGGCAACGGCGCAGGCCCGGAGCATGGAGTTCGCTTCGGTGGGTGAGGTGCGGCGGTTGGCGACACCGTGCACGATTTTGGTACAGGTGAGCTGGATAGCGGAGGCGTCTTCGAGGAGGGGGATGACGATGTGGCCTGGCTCTTCGAAGGCGCGCGCTTCGCGATTGGCGTGGATCGTGCAGTAATCCTCGCCGCGGAGTGCGGCCTGGCGGCAGGGTGCGCCAGCGACGGTGAGGGAGCGGCAGTGGCGGACGATATTGCGGCCGGGGTTGTCGGGGTCGAAGGTGAGGGGCGGTGCGTTGAGGGTTTCGTCGGACATCGAAGACCTTTCGTGATGCGAGAGCGAGCAAATGCGAGCGAACGGCGAGTGAACGAGCGAGCGCGCGCCGGCGCGTGAGGTGCGGAGGCGATGCTCAAAAAAGCGAAGGGCCTGCGCCACCACGCGCCGACCCTTCGCAAAGAACCGGGAGCCATCCCGGTTTGCCCATGTCAGAACCACTCACCCGAAAAAGGAAAAGCCCGCACGCGGCGGGCTCTCTTTCTTTTTCTACTCTAAGTTCAGAATACCAAATCCAAAGAATTATCGTGCCAAACTTTTTTGGGAGTTTTGGCTTGTAAGTGGCGAGTTATCAGGCGTCATTACTTTGGATTTTGCGCGCGGGGCTTGACAGATTTTCCAGAGCGGGCGGACGGTCGCGAGTTTTGACCTGCTGAGCTGCTGCGGCGCCGATGCTAGTCGATGAAGTAGCCGATGTCGGTGAGGACGGTTTCGTTGAGTTCGACCCCGGGGAGGCGCGCGTCGAGCTGAGTGCGGAGGTTCCGCTCAAAGCTCTCGAGGATATAGCCGGGCAGATCGGTTTGGCGGCGGAGCATTCGCATCAGCAAATCGGCGTCGATGGCGCATTCGTAGTCGCCGGGTAAGCCGCAGGCGGGACGGATGGTCAGCGTGATGGGAAGCGACCCGGCCCGATGGGCGGGGCGAGGGGAGGGGCGGGTGCTGAGGTTGACGCGCATGCGCAACATCGTGACGCGGATGGGAGGGATTCTCAATGACACCGACAGGGAATCCGATGCGAACGAAATGGGGAGGGTGATATGGCCGGGATGTTGCCGGGTATCCCGCGGAGCGTGGTCTGCGGCGTGCCTCGAAGTTATGCTCAGCCCCGGCGTGAAGCTATTTGCTGTGGGCCAGGCGTTCTACAAAGGGAAGGGCCGGTCTGGAGAGGTGGATGGGAGGCCTGGTCAGGGTATCGCGGCTTACGCTGCTTTTCTGGCCGCGACCAGGAGGAACATGGGCCGGTCGCGATGCTCCGCCCATTCCGGATGCGCGGCGATCTGCTCCTTGCTGGGGCCCCATTCGTCGAGTTGAGTCAGGGCAAAGCCGGCACGGACGAGCGCGTTCACCATTGTTGCAATGGTGCGATGCTGCTTCACGACGCCGTCGGTCAGCCAGTTGGTGATGCGAGGGCCCTCCGCCAGGTACTGATTGAGGGGCCAGGCTCTGGTGCCGTCCTGCTGTACGATCCATGCGGGATCGCGTGGGGCGGTATAGAGGGGATGTTCGGTGGAAAACACAAACGAACCGCCCGCGACCAGGGAGCGACACAGCAAGGGGAAAAGGCGGTCCAGGGTTTCGAGGTAGTGCAGAGCCAGAGAACTGAAGGCCAGGTCGAAGCTGTTTTCAGGCAACTCGATGTGTTCCAGGTCGAGTTTTCGATAATCGATTGCGTGGTCGGAGGTCATGGCGATGGCGCGCTGGATCATGTTTTCCGAGACATCGCATGCGAAGACGCTCCGAGCGCCGTGCTCGCGGGCATAACGGGAGAACCAACCAAATCCGCAACCGAGGTCGAGAACCCTGGCCTGCTGCAAATCGGGAAGCATCGCCTGCAGAGACGGCCACTCGGCTGCACCGGCGAGACCATGCAGACTGCGATCCATTCGGCAGTATTCCTGGAAGAAATCAGGGTCGTCGTAGATGTTTTGCGTCATCGAAGGCGAGGGCAAGAGTCGTCGGCTTTCTGCCGACTTCTGAGTTTACGCAAAGTCCCCAGGCTTGGTGGCTGGGTTGTTCCGGGCGCTTAGCGGCCACTCCCTTCCCGAAACGGGAGAGTGAATTCGGAGGGATGACTTTCGATTGAACCTGTCGCCTGGATTGCTTGATTTCCGGACGGGAAGCGATTGAGCTGCTTGCTGTGGGGTGAACCTGGCGCGTCTGCGATTGGGGTTGCGTTTGGTTATGGGCGGGCGTGTTTCCCGATTTGGTCCGAGAGGGTACGTTTGGCCGGAGCCGAGGGCGAAATGGTTTGACATGCGGGCGGGTGAGGCGTGAGCTGCTTGCTGTGGGGTGAACCTGGCGCCTCTCCGATGGGGGGGTGGATTGCTTTCGGAAAGCCCGCGCCGGTCATTGCCATCCCGCCTTCCGGACCCTGGCGTCCCTTATTTGGCTGACTTTCCCAGGAAATTCGCTATCTCCCGTGCTTACTCGCGGCGTTCCTGGAGGTAGTCGGCCGACACGGGGTTCTCGTAGAGGGAGTAGTCGCGGGTGACGACGGTGAGGCCGCTGGGCGTCACGAAGTAGTTCTTGCGGTCGTCGTTCTGGTCGTAGCCGATGACGGTGCCTTCGGGCAGATGCACGTCGCGATCGATAATGGCGCGG
>DASZYN010000347.1:0-1586 GCA_035545435.1 Acidobacteriaceae bacterium
AAGATCCCGCAGATGTGGCAGGGCGCGATGCAGAACGGCACGCTGGAACAGATACCCAACAGGGACGGTGACGCGCTGGTCGTGGTGTACAGCGACTACGCCAGCGACAATACCGGCGATTACAACTACACGCTGGGCTACAAGGTCACCTCGGCGGAGAAGATCCCCGCGGGCATGGTGGCGAAGACCATCCAGCCCGGAAAATACGCCACGCTCGACTCTGAACAGGGGCCGCCGCAACAGGTGATCCCTGCGCTTTGGCAGCGCATCAACAGCATGAGTCCGCAACAACTCGGCGGCGCCCGCGCGTACCAGACCGACTTCGAAACCTATGCCGACGTGACGGACTGGAGCAACGTGCGCATCACCGTCCATATCGGGCTGAAATAATCGCTCCCTTCGATTGCTTCCGCCCGATCCGGCCGGTATCCCGGAAGTGACCTGTACCCTGCACCCTCCACCCTGTACCCTTTTCCTATGAGTTCCATTCAGGTCCAGCTTCCCGACGGATCGGTACGCGAAGTTCCGTCCGGCACCACCCCGTTCTCGATCGCAGAAAGCATTTCGCCGCGCCTCGCCCAGGCTGCCGTCGTGGCACGCATTCGTCCGCTCAAAGCCGCCGCTGGGTCTGCGGCCTCCGCTGCAACCGGTGAGGCTGAGATGTATGCCGCCGAAGATACCCACGCCGAGCGCATGGTCGACCTTTCGACGCCGCTCCAGGAAGACGTCGCCCTCGAACTGCTGACCGATAAGGCTCCCGAAGCGCTGAAGGTCCTGCGCCATTCCGCCGCCCACGTCATGGCGACTGCGGTCACCGAGCTGTTCCCCGAGACGAAACTCGGTCACGGCCCTGCCACCGAAAACGGCTTCTTCTACGACTTCTGGCGACCCACGCCCTTTACCCCCGAAGATCTCAAACTCATCGAAGGCCGCATGGCCGAAGTCACCGCCCGCGACGAGAAATTCGTCCGCGACTTCGAGCCGCGCGAAAAAGGCCTCGAAGAATTCAAGACCGGCAACGACTTCATGAAGGTCCACTTCGTGGAAAAGTTCACGAAACCTGGCGAAGAAATATCGCTCTACCGCAATGGCAAGTTCGTGGACTTTTGCCGCGGCCCGCATGTGCCCTCGACCGGGCGGGTGAAGGCTTTCAAGGTGATGAGCCTGTCGGGCGCCTACTGGCTCGGCGACGAGAAGAACCCGCAACTGCAGCGCATCTACGGGACCGCCTTCTTCTCGAAGAAGGACCTCGACGAGTATCTCGAGCGCATCGAGGACGCGAAGCGCCGCGACCATCGCCGCCTGGGCAAGGAGCTGGAGCTCTTTACGGTCAGCGAAGAAGTCGGCGCCGGCCTGCCCCTGTGGCTGCCCAAAGGCGCAACCATCCGCCGCCTGCTCGAGGACTACATCCTCGGCCTTGAACGCGAGCTCGGCTACGAGCACGTCTACACCCCCGACCTCGCCAAGGTCGACCTCTACAAACGCTCCGGCCACTGGGCGCACTACCACGAGGACATGTTCCCGCCCATGGACCTGGAAACCGAACAGATGGTGCTGCGCCCCATGAACTGCCCGCACCACATCCT
>DASZYN010000348.1:0-9307 GCA_035545435.1 Acidobacteriaceae bacterium
CGCACGCCCAGCAGCGGCGCCCCACCGTACTCCGACGGGTCCAGCCTGCGTCGAAACGCATTGAACGCTCGCCGTGAAAGCAGCGCGCCAACCTGCGCCGTCACCGTTTGCGTCAGCGATGCCTTCAGCATCTCCCGCACCAGCCGGCTCAGCCCCTCCGACGTCTTCAGCGCGACATTCCCCACAAACCCATCGCACACGATAACGTCACAGTTGCCGTTATAAATATCCCGGCCCTCGACGTTTCCAATGAAGTTGATCGGCAGCTTGCGTACCAGGAGCGTGGCTTCGCGGGTCAGCTCGTTGCCTTTGCCTTCTTCCTCACCAACCGAAAGAATCCCCACACGCGGCCGCGGAATCCGCAGCACGCTGCGCGCATACAGCTCGCCCATCAGGGCAAACTGCTCCAGATTTTGCGGCTTGCAGTCGACGTTCGCGCCGGCATCCAGCAAGATGCACGGCGAACCCGACAACGTCGGCACCACAATCGCCAGCGCCGGCCGGTCCACTCCCTGCAACGCGCCCAGCGTCATCTTTGCCGTCGCCATCCCTGCGCCGGTGTTGCCCGCAGTGAAGAATCCCGCCGCGCGTTTTTCCTTCACCATCTTCAGCCCAATGCGCATCGAGCTGTTGCGCTTGGTCCGCACCGCATGCGCCGCCTTCTCGTCCATGCTGATGTACTCATCGGTGTGGACGATCGAAATGGGCAGATGACGGTGTCCGTAGGCTCCATCCAGATGACGCCGCAGCAACGGCTCCGGCCCCACCAGATGCACCCGCACCGGCAGATTTCGAGCAGCAAGAATCGCGCCTCGTATCTCAGGCTCCGGAGCTTTGTCCGAACCCATAGCGTCGAGAGCGATGTCGATGAGCATCGAGCGCTGGTTACTTGGTTTCCTTTACTTCCAGAACTTCGCGCCCCTTATAGTAGCCACACTTGGGGCAGGCGCGATGGGGAAGTTTCCGCTCGTGGCAGTTCGGACACTCCGATAAAGAATTCGCAGTCAGCGCGTCATGCGCGCGCCGCGTGGAAGTGCGGGCCTTCGAGTGGCGCCGCTTTGGATTCGGCATTGCAGATTCCTTTCGATCCCGGCATCAGATTCCGGGGCAAAAACGTCAGTGTTCGACCGGTTCTCTCTTCAGTGCGTCTCTTTCGTCTCCGGGCTCAGCCGGCTGCGCAAATCCGAAAGCGCCGACCATCGCTCATCGGCCGGCGGGGCCTCGCAATTACAGGCTCCCTCGTTCAGATTACGTCCGCAGCGGGGGCATAGCCCCCTGCAGTCCGCACTGCAAAGTGTTCTAGCCGGGAGACTTAACAGCACCTGCTCCCGCAGAACATCCTCCAGCGCCAAACCGCCTTCCTGATAATAACCGATTTCAGTCTCCGGCACGACCAGCGCGCGCTCCGCCGGACCAGCGTCGACACCCAGCGGCCGAAACAGCAGATCGAAATCGCCCTTCAGCTCGTGCCGCACCGCCTCCAGGCACCGCGCGCACGGGGCCTCGAAGGTCCCCGACCACTTCGCGCGCACGCGAATATCCGGCACCACTTCCTTCGGCCCGCGATGTTCTTTCAGCAGCTCCGCCTGCCCCGCAACCGTTAGGTCCGAGGTCTGCGTCGCTTCCTCTCCGTAGTCAATCGTTCCCGGAGAAAACTTCAGGTCAAAATGTACCGGCTCGCGTTCCAGATCGAGCAGGGTAATTAGCATCGAAATGTCCTTCGCCGTGGGGACTACTTCAAGGTTATGGCCACTTCCCGACCAGGTCAAATACTGTCCCTTCGCGCGCATCCATAAAACATTTCGCCCCCCGGCGGTCGAAGCCGGACTCGCCAATAATCTCTGGACCATCGAAGAAATAGTTGGCGTGGTCGAAAACTCAGTCAAAGATCACCGGCGTCGAGAATTTCGAGGAAGAACTTCTTGGCCCGGTCGAAAATTCAGAGGATCACCGTTTCGGAAGGCCAGGTTCACCCCACAGCAAGAAGCGGATACTGTCGGCCGCCGATTTTCAATTCAAATCAGCCCCCCAAGCACTCAAAAGTACCGCGCCGACTCCAGCCCGTCCCATTTCGGGAGCCGCACCAACACCCGCCCCAACAGCATTGGAAAGGCCAGGTTCACCCCACAGCAAGAAGCGGATACCTTCGCCACGCGATTTTCAATTCAAATCAGCCCCGCACTCACTCGAAAGTACTTCGCAGAATCAAACGCGTCCCATTTCGGGAAGGTCACCCGTCATTCCCTTATGCCTTCAGCGGCGGCCCCAGCCATGTCATCCCGTACCGCGCAAAGTCCTCCGGATCCTTAAACGGCGCACCCGACTTCTCCTGGTCCCGGAAAAACTCCTCCATCTGTCCGGCCGGCGTAAACGCGATCAGCATCCGCGCCGGCGACTCACCCACGGGCATAAATGTATGCGGCACACCGCGCGGCCCCAGCACCGACTCGCCCTGCTTCAGTTCCACCTTCTGCTCCCCCACCTGGAACAGCGCCCGGCCCTCCATCACATAGAAGTACTCCTCCTGCGCATGGTGCAGGTGCAGCGGTGGTCCCGCCTTCTGCAGATGCGTGTGCTCGATCAGAAACAAGCCGCCCGCCGTCTCGCGCGGCAACACCTTGAACGCAATCGTGCTGAACCCGAGACTGTGGTGCTCGCCGAGCCGGTCCTGACCCGCCGGAATCACATGTGCCGGCGCGCTCTCGCCGCCCACCATCCCAGCCCCGCCCGCTCGCTCCAGCCAGCTCAACGGAAACACCGCGGCCGCCGACTGCAGAAACCGCCGTCGCTTCATGCTGTGTCCTCTTTCACGCCTAAAAGATGGGGGACAATTGGCCGGAAGTGTAGCATGTCCCTGTTTGCGCTCGCCCGCTCGTCAGCGATTCCGACCGCCGCCGACTCAGTCCAGTTCCTTCTCCAGCACGAGTGACGTTTTCACCACCCGATACCCATCCCGCAGATAGAACCGGTGAGCATCCGCACGCTTGATCTGCGATCGCACCCGCACCCGCGCGAACCCCCGCTCCCCCGCCCACCGCTCCACCTCTTCGCAGAGTCTCTTTCCCACTCCGCAGCCCCGCTCCGTCTCTCCAACTACCAGCCCGCCAATGACCACCGCATCGTCAGCCTGCAGATGCCGCTCCACCGCCGCGTCGATCCACCCCACCAGCTCCGCCGCGCGCACCGCCGCAAATGCAACACGATCTCCCGACCGCGTCATCGCCTCGATGCGCTTCCGTACTTCCTCTGCTGTTCCTGGATACCCAAGCTGACCGCTCAGCTCCGCCACCGCAGCCGCATCGTCACCCCTCAGCTCCCGCACCACCACATCCGCATCCGCCCGCATGCGGTCATTATCCCGCACCGCGACGCGGGCTCCGCGAACTCAACCCTGCGACATGCGCCCTGCGACCTGTGCCCTGACCCCTTAGTAGATCCTGAAGTTCACTTCGATATTCACTTCCACCGCCACGTTCTTCCCCTTGAACTGCGCGGGCTTGAACTTGTACTGCCGCACCGCCTCCATCGCCTTCTCATCAAGCCCCATCCCCAGCGCTCGCACAATGTGCACGTGTTGCGGATTCCCGGTCACGTCCACAATCAGTCCCACCACACACACACCCTGATACTTCGCTCGCCGCGCCTCATCGGAGAACTCCGGGTCCGGCGCAAAAACCAGCGTCGGATTCGAAACTCCGCCTCCAACGTGATACACACCGCCGCCGTAACCCCCGCCTTCGCCTGGCCCAATGCCGTTGCCCCTTCCCGACCCGACTCCTCCTCCCGACCCCGATCCAAATCCCGAGCCCGAACCCGATCCCTGGGAGGCAAACGCCACCTGCGCCGATTGCGGAATCCCCATGTCAGGCATGTTCGTCGCATCCGGTAGCTTGATCTCCGGCATCACGACTGTCGGCTCCACGGCCAGCTTCGGGTTATCCAGCCGCAGAATTTGCGGCGGTGCGATCTGCTTCTTCGCAAACTCCGGCAGCTTCCCTTTCGACGCCTCCAGCAGCTCGTGATTTCCCCCGCCTCCGCCCCCTCCCATCAGATCCTTCAAATTCGAAGCCGGCATGAACGGAGTCACCGCCGTCGCCACCATCTTCTTCTGCACCTGCCGGGTGTGCCACTGCGCGATCGCAAACAGCGCGATAATCGCGCAAATCAAACCGTGCGTCCCCACCGACAGCAGGCTCGTCCACCGCGACTGCGTACGAATCTCCAAACCTGCGAATGTCGGCACAAACACCCGCCCGCCTGCCATCGCCGGCTGCATCGAACCCAGGCCACCCGATGCCGAATCGGCCGCCAGCCGCTCTTCCACACCCGCCATCAGCGTGGCCGGCGCGGGATCGCGTGCAAACGCTGCGTACAAAGCCTGTTCCAGATCCTGATCGTTTTCCATCATCGTCCGATCCTCACCTGACTCATCGTCCCTGCACGCCTCTAATGCAGAACCCGGGTCATCTTCTCGCGCAACAGCTGCAGCGTGCGTCGCAGGTGGCTCTTCACCGTCGCCGCCGGCATGCTCAGCGCTTCGCCAATCTCTTCTACCGACATATCTTCCTGGTATCGCAAGGTGATTACCGTGCGCTGGATCACCGGCAGCGATCCCACCAGCTGCCGGATCTGCCGGCTTAACAGCGGATCGCCCGGCGTCCCCTCCACAACCAGCTCCGGCAGTGCCCCCGGATCCGTCACCTCTTCTCTTCGCCGAGCCCGCTCCCGGAGCCGGTCAATCGACCGGTGCACGGTCACCCGCCGCAGCCAGTGAACGACGTGCTCGTCGCCCTTCAATTCGCCGAGTTTCGCGTGCAGCTCAACAAACACATCCTGCGCCGTCTCTTCTGCCAGAAAGCGATCCCCCAGGATACGCAGAGCAATGCTGAACACCATCGATTGGTGCTCCAGCATCAACGTTCGAAAGGACTGCTCAGGAGCTTTCAGGGCGACTTTCCTGCCTTCACCTGGTATACGCTCGCCACCACGGCCCCGGATGCAGAAATTTGGTGCCTCTCTTCTGGCGGTTACCCACGCGCGAGTACCGAAGAGTTAACTGCGCCTCCGCGCCGGGGCACCTCTTTCCGCATCCAGCCGCCTCGGGATACATCCAACCAACACCTTTCTCACTCGGGAGACCTATCGCAATGACCAACGAAGAGCTTCTCGCCGGCGCCGCACTCAAATCGTGGAAACTGGTCCTCGGCCGCTTCGACAAAGACCTCGCCAACCTCTCCGACGCTGACTTTCAGAAGCGCGTCGCGCCCGGACGCAACCGCCTCTACTATCTCTACGGTCACCTCACGGCTGTGCACGACCGCCTGCTCCCCATGCTCGGCATCGGCGAACGCCTTCATCCGGAACTCGACGAAGCTTTCATCTCCAGTCCCGATGGAGCCACGAGCGATTCCGTCTCCGTCGCCGACCTTCGCGCAGCCTGGACAGACGTCAACGCCCGCCTGACTGCAGCTTTTGAAAGCTATTCCCCTCAGGACTGGCTCCGCAAACACACAGCCGTCTCCGACGAAGACTTCGTCGCTGACCCTACCCGCAACCGCCTCGCCGTGGTCCTCAGCCGCACCAACCACCTCAGCTTTCACACCGGCCAGTTCGTCCTCGCAAAATAGCGCTTCCGCGATGGCAGCCAGCGCAATCCCCTTGCTGCTTTACGATGGCTGCCATGCCCGGTTTTGCGTTCTTCGTTCGCTCCCTGCGTCCCCCTGCCGCCCTTCTCTTCTCCGCGGCGTTGGTCCTGGCCGCCGCTGCCCACGCGCAAACGACGCCAAGCCAGCCCACCCCGGCGCAGGCGCCGGCCCCGACCACCGCAGCGCAAACGCAGCGTCCCCGACCCACCGACGCCGTCGCTGCCCTCCCCGATCGCACCATGATGCTGCGCGGGGCTTACGGCCCCTTCCGCGCCAACAACGACCTCCTCTACTACCACCTCACCGTCCGCGTCGATCCCACCAACCAGACCCTCAAAGGCAAAAACACCATCCGCTTCCGCATGCTCCACGACGCCTCCCGCATCCAGCTCGATCTCCAGGAACCTCTCCAGATCGACAAAATCCTTCTTGGATCCACCGAGCTCAAATACAGGCGCGACTCCGGCGCCGTCTTCATCGATTTCCCGCAGACCCTGCACACCGGCCAAACCTACTCCATCGACTTCTACTACTCCGGCCATCCCCGCACTACCGGCCGTTTTGGCGGCATCACCTTCAAAACCGACCCCGCCGGCCACACCTGGATCAACACAGCCTGCGAAGGCATCGGTGCCAGCCTGTGGTGGCCGAACAAAGATCAGTGGCGCGACGAAGTCGAGAGCATGGACATCAGCGTCGAGATTCCCGACAACCTCACCGATGTCTCCAACGGAAAATTCGTCGCCAAAACAGACCTCGGCGATGGCTACACCCGCTGGGACTGGCACGTCTCTTACCCCATCAATAACTACGACGTCTCCCTCAACATCGGCGAGTACGCCCACTTCTCCGACAAGCTCGGCACTCTTGCCCTCGACTTCTACGCCCTGCCCGCCGACCTCGACAAAGCCAAAACCCAGTTCGCTCAGGCCAAAGGCATGATTGAGGCCTACCAGCATTACTTCGGCGAATACCCCTTCGCCAAAGACGGCTACAAGCTCATCGAGGCGCCCTACTCCGGCATGGAGCACCAGAGCGCCGTCACGTACGGCAATCGATTTGAGAATGGCTATCTGGGCCGCGACTGGACCGGCGTCGGCATCAGCCCCCGCTTCGACTTCATCATCGTTCACGAGAGCGGCCATGAGTGGTTCGGCAACAGCGTCACCGCCGCCGATCCCGCCGACATGTGGATCCACGAGGGCTGGACCACCTACCTCGAATCGCTCTACGTCGAATACCGATGGGGAACCGCCGACGCCATGAAGTACCTCAGCGGATATAAACCCAAGGTTCAAAACCTGCGCCCCATCCTCGGCGAGCGCGGCGTCAATGCCGAGCCTCCTCAGGATCAGTACTTCAAGGGCGCGCTCATGCTCAACACCCTGCGCAGCGTCGTCAACAACGACGCCGCCTGGTGGAAGCTCCTCCACGACCTCTACCAGCACTTCAAATACCAGAACATCCTCACCGAAGACATCGTCGCTTTCTGCAATCAGCACACCGGCATGAACCTAACCCCCGTCTTCAATCAGTACCTGCGCCACACAGCGATCCCGCGCCTCGATCTCCTCTTCGGCGAAGAACCCAATACCGTCCTCTACAAGTGGCGCGCCGATGAGCAGGACTTCGCCATGCCCGTGCGTGTCGGTACCGCGGGCCATTGGCAAACCATCCATCCCACCACCCACTGGCAGTCCATGCAGACCCCGCTCAGCAAAGACGACTTCGCAGTCGACACCGACCACTTCTTCATCGACGTGAACAAACAGTAGCCTGAATGAGGTACAGGAGAGACAACTGACACGTCTCTCCTGCAGTTCTCATCCTCCCGCGACCGCTGTAATCCGTCCGCCCACGTTAGTAGCGCTCAAACTCCTCATCCAGCCGGTCCTTCTTCTCCTCCAGCTGCAGCTTCACACCGGCCCGGCTCAGCACCTTCGACCGCAATCCGTGCCCGTTGCCATTCCTCACCGGCGCGTCAGACAGTTCCGCTGCCGTCGGCTCCGTCACCCTCGGCCCTTTCCTGACTCCTCCAGCCTCGTCTTTCGTCTGGAAAAACCCAAGCGCACTCACCAGCTGCTCGGACTGCCCGGTCAGTTCCTCGGTCGTCGATGCCATCTCCTCGGCCGCCGAAGCATTCTGCTGAATCACCTGCTCCAGCTGCTGCAGCGCCTTGTTGATCTGCTCCGCCCCCGTGTCCTGCTCCTTGCTCGCCGCCGTGATCTCCTGCACCAGTTCGGCGGTCCGCTGAATATCCGGCACCAGCTTGGCCAGCATCTCCCCGGACTTTTCTGAAACCGTCAGTGTCGTTCCAGAAAGATGATTGATCTCGGCCGCTGCCTTCTGGCTGCGCTCGGCCAGCTTCCTCACCTCGGCTGCCACCACGGCGAATCCCTTGCCATGCTCCCCGGCTCGCGCTGCTTCAATCGCCGCATTCAGCGCCAGCAAATTGGTCTGGCGGGCGATCTCCTCGATGATCGAGATCTTGTTTGCGATCTCCTTCATCGCCGAGACAGCTTCCTGAACCGACTTTCCGCTCTCCTGCGCATCTTTGGCGCTCTTGTTTGCGATCTTGTCGGTCTGCTGCGCGTTATCCGCATTCTGCTTGATGTTCGAAACCATCTCCTCCATCGACGACGAAGCCTCTTCGGCCGCTGCCGCCTGGGAACTGGCGCCCTTCGACACCTGCACCGACGCTGTTGAAATCGCCTGGCTCGCCGACGCCACTTCTCCGGCAATGGTGCGAATCTCGCCCACCGTCCGCGTCAGCCCCAGCACCATCGCCGCCAGTGCCTGCATCAGCTTGTCTTCTGCTGACCGTTCCTTCACCTCCACGGTCAGATCGCCATGCGCGATCTTTTCCGCCGCCGCCGTCACCGCGTGCATCGCGTCGATCAGCGTATTCAGGTTGTTCTTGATTTGATTGAAGTCGCCTTTGTATTCCTCGGTGATCTTCTCCGGAATGTCGCCCTTGCTGATCCGGTCCACATATTTTGCCGATACCTGCAGAGGCACGATCAGCGCCTCCAGCAGCGCATTCGCGCCCTTCACCATCTCCGAGTAGGCGCCCTGCACCCGCTCCGGATGCCCGCGCTCGGCCAGGTTGCCGTTCCGCGCCGCATCGGTCAGCCGCGCAAACATCTTGTCCAGAGTCTGGATCGCTTCTACCGTTTTCAGATAGCTCCGGCTCAGCACGTCCCGCTCCGATTTCGCTTCCACCGCCGTGTTCAGATCGCCGGCCGCCATCTTCTCCAGCGCCACCGCAACGCCCTGGATGTACTCCACCAGCCCGCGGAACGAATCGGCCAGCGAGCCCACCTCGTCGCCGCCGTGATAGTCGATCGTCTGGTTCACGTCTCCCAGCGCGATCTGCTTGGCCGCCTCCGCTACCTTGCTCAGCGGTCGCGCAATGCTGCGCGCAATCAGGATGCCCAGCCCAACACCCAGGATCACACCGGCAATCATCAGCCCCAGCATGAAGCTGCGGCCATGCGAGTACATGGCGTCCATATCGTCGGCATCCTTCTTGGCGTGATCCGTCTTGGTCTGAACGATCTTTCCCAGAACGTCTTCCACCTCGTTGACCTTCTGCCGGCCCGCGCCCATCGAAAGTTCCACCGAAGGCCGCCTCTTCGCCAGTCCTTCTTTAGCCGCCAGCG
>DASZYN010000349.1:0-1567 GCA_035545435.1 Acidobacteriaceae bacterium
CGCACTGTCCGACAGCAGCTTGACGCCGGCGTACAGGGCAGGCAGCCCCATCGCCTCCTGCGGGCCGTACTGCTGGCTGACCGGGTGGACCGGGCCGCCGGAGGCAAAGCTGCCGCCCGTGACCCAGCTGTCCCAGGGGCGTTAATCGCCAGGGCACTCCGCCGATTGTCCGCTGCTCTGCCGCACTAGCGCGAATATTCTCGATGAGCCCCATAGCCCGCTCACCTCCCCCGCGCTTGGCACATTCTTGCAATCCACCTATTGTTGTGTCGTGGAGGATCTCACGGGCTTGACATTTTCCCGTCTAACGGTACTGGGGCGCGCACCTTCCCGCAATAGAAGTAGCTACTGGCAGTGCCTGTGTACCTGCGGAAACGAGTGCCAGGCGACCACGTCAATGCTCAAGAACGGTCGCCATAAAAGCTGCGGTTGCCTGCGCAGAGAAGCACTCATAGACCGTTCCACCATTCACGGCCAGAAGCCCCGGGAAAAAGCAAGTGCTACATACAACTCCTGGAGCAACATGCTCCGGCGGTGCGAGAACCCGGGTCACCCGCGCTGGAAAGACTGGGGGGGCCGGGGGATTACGGTTTGCGCAAGGTGGCATACTTTTGCGTACTTTCTGGCGGACATGGGGGAGAAGCCACCGGGCAAGACTCTCGACCGGATCGACAACAACGGAAACTACGAGCCCGGGAACTGCCGGTGGGCAACGCCTGCGGAACAGGCAGCAAACCAGCGGGGGTGGAAGCTGACCCCGGAAGTGATAACCCGGGTCAGAGCACTGCGCGAAGAGGGCCTTACGATGTCAGCTATCGGCACTGCCGTGGGCTTGAACCGGCATACCGTGGCTAAAGCGCTGTTCCCGGCGACTAGTGGTCAACCGCAGGTGGGGGCGTTACCGGGCGGGGCACCCCGGACCCCTGGCGCACGCCGTACATGAACGCCATGCAGGTGAACCAGATCCCTGTCCACAGCTTGCCGCAGCACCAGCCGATGGCCGTGAAGACCGCCAGGATCACCGTCGCCAGCACGCGGCCCGGCGGGTTGGCGGCAGCCTTCAGCTCAGCCTGAGCGTAGATGTCATCGACTGTGGCGGTCATAGCTGCAGCGTACGCCTTAGAGGAAGGTAGAGGAATCGAACCCCCGGGTGTTACCCCGCCCAGCTTTTCGAGAGCTGTTTGCACCCCGTGCGGTACCTTCCGCGCGGAGGGTGCAGGGATCGAACCTGCGCACGTCACCGTGACTACGGGATAGCAGCCCGCCGCCTTGCCACTCGGCCAACCCTCCAGTGCGTTCCGCGTTACGAACGGGAACTGCTACTTGAGGATGATGACCGGAAGACGCGCATGACCTCAGTGTACAGCACATGAAACAGCCCCTCCAGTGGTCAGCTGAAGGGGCCGTCCGACGATTCTCCGGCAAGAAACGAGACCATGCTGTTATCGTCTGCATCTAACAGGCCGCCTGGCGGGGCGAATACCGGCAAGTTTCCTTCCCCGCCTGCCGGCACAGTCAACGAGCACAGGATACAGATGATCTACCAGCTCAGCGCACGTTTCCCGCA
>DASZYN010000350.1:0-1960 GCA_035545435.1 Acidobacteriaceae bacterium
GACTTTGCTCTCGAAGCGCGCCCGGTCCCGGTCAGTTAGCTCGTACTCCACAGCGGCAGCCTACACTGAACAGACGTGGGTGTAATCTTACTCCCCGTCCGCGTTCTCGATCGCCTGGATCAGCTTGTCGGCCATCTCGACCGCTTCCTCCTCGGTGTCGCACGCCTCGAAGGTTGCGAACATCCCGCTGGTCACATGGACCACGACGGTGCTGCGGTCCTCAAGCTCACTGCCGTCGTCCCCGCTGAGCAGGCCGGTGTTGACGCCGGAGATGTCCCTGATCCGCACGTAGCAGCCGGGCCTGATCTTCAGGAACTTGCTGCCGCCGAATTGCTCGAATTCCACATTCATAACTGTTAGTTTACAGCAGTGACACAGTCAGGTGGAGGCGGGCGCCGAAGTACTCCGTGCCGTTCCAGGACACCGGCCCCGGGGGGTCGACCGTGGTCGGCAGGCACCACTGAACGGTGCCGCCCAGGGTCGGGTCCTTCGAGATAGCCGCCGCCACCGACACCGCCGTGCCGTCGTTCTCCAGGCCCAGCCACAGGTCAAGGGCCGTCTCGAAGCGCTCAACCGTACTCGCCTGGGACACCAGGATCAGGTAGTCCAGGCCCACTTCGGTCGGGGACATGGGCGCGTCCGGGCCGTCTGCCCCGAGCACGCCGCCGAACGCGGTCGCACCCTGCAGCGTGGTCACGTAGTTCACGTACGGCCGGCCGTAGACCACGATCCCGGTGGGCGGGTTGATCTGCCCGTACGGGTCAGTCAGGGACCGCAGCTGCGGGTAGGCGTACGTGCCGACCTGGCTGGCGATGGCCGCCCGCACCGCCGAGATGTTGGACATGGCGCAAGCGTAACCCCTTACTGCCACGTGGCAGTCAGAGCGTGGTCCGGTGCCTGATCCAGGCCAGGTTCCAGCACTCCTCGATCTGAGCGCCGGCTGCCTGGGTCGCCTTCAGCTGCAGCACCTCGCCCCAGCTGAGCACGAAGCCGTTGCCGACCGACGCCGCCGCGTGCGGGCCTTCTTCTGCCTCATAGCCCAGCACCAGCACCCGGGACGGGCAGAAGGGCACCTCGCAGTAGCCGATCAGGTTCGGCCCGTCTTTCCACGGCGGGCTGACCATGACCCTGAACAGCGCGTCCTCGATGCTGGAGCCGTCAGGGACAGTTTCCGTCAGGGCCAGGTACTGCGCCGGGGACAGCCGGATGCCCTTGTCGCACAGCAGGTGGTTCGCAATGGCAGCGGCGACGCAGTCCTCCCCGTCCGGGTTGCCGAAGCCGTGCAGGAACTTCAGCGGGGCCAGGGTCTGCGGCCGGGGCGCGGTCCGGCTCTTCTTCGCCGCCGTCTTCTTTTTCGGAGCCGGGGGAACCGCAAGGGCCGCTGCCATCCCGGCGGCCTTAGCCTGAGCCTTGATGGTGTTCACGGCTGCCTTGTCGGCCAGCGCCTGTGCGGATTTCGCACCCGTGCTGGCCTTTCCCGGGGCCACTGACCGGGCTGCTGCCTTCGCCGTCTTTGACGCCCTGGCGAACCGCTGCTCCTCAGTGTTCAGGGCCTGCTGGGAGGTCAGCGTGCGCATCACCGCATTGTGGGCGTACACCTTCTCGCCCTGGTAGATGTACTGGAGGCGCCCGGCCAGCAGCACGTGCCGCTCGAAGTCAGCGTAGATCCGGGTCTTCAGCGCGATGTTCTGGTGCGCCAGGATGGACTGCCGGTAGGTCTGGCTGGCGGCATAAGAGGCAATCGCAGCAGTACGTGCATTCGCGTGTGCAACTGCAACTTTCTTCTGCAAGCTCAAAGCGGCCTGGAGGCGGGACGCCTGCAGCGTGTTCGCCGCGTTGTGCAGCGCAATAGCTCTGTTCTGGGCCGCCAGGGTGGCGTACCCGGCCTTGGCCGACGCGCTGTAGGCAGCTCCGTAAGCCTTCCACTGCGCTGCACTGAGCTGGAGACCCTTGGGCTTAG
>DASZYN010000351.1:0-2072 GCA_035545435.1 Acidobacteriaceae bacterium
GGATCTCGTAATAAGCCTTGCGTTCCTGCCGGATCTGCGCCGACATGCTGTAGAAGCGCTGCGGGCTGTGCTCGGAGCGGGCGAGAATCATATCCGCGATGGCGCGCGCGATGCGGCCATTGCCGTCCTCGAACGGATGGATGGTGACGAACCACAGGTGCGCGACCCCGGCCATGAGGACCAGGTCGGCCGAAGCGTCTTTCCCGAACCAGTCCAGGAAGGACTTCATCTCACTGCGAAGACGGCCGGCGGGGGGCGCCTCGTAGTGGACATGCTCCCTGCCGATGGGGCCGGAGATCACCTGCATGGGGCCGTTGCGATCGTCGCGCCAGGCGCCCACGCGAATCTTTGTCATGCCGCTGCGACCGGTGGGAAAGAGGGCGGCATGCCAGTCGAAGAGACGCCGGGCCGTCAAAGGCCGGTCGTATTTCTGAGTGGCGTCGAGCATCATCTCGACGACGCCTTCGACGTCACGATCGGCGGGGGTGAGGCCGCCGATGTCGATGCCGAGGCGGCGGGCGATGGAAGAACGTACCTGATCGCGGTCGAGGTTCTCGCCTTCGATCTCGCTTGACTTCAGGACCTCTTCGGTAAGCGAGTGGAGAACGGCTTCGGCGCGCAACTGGAATCCAAGACCCTCCATGCGGCCGATGAGGCGCCCCTGACGGTGGCGGACATCGACGAGCAGTGCGGAGATGCGCTCGCGATCCCAGTGAAACTGCGGCCAGTCTTTCCGCTCGTAAATGTAGCCGGTTGATTTTATTCTCCGCATATTCTGCATCGAATGTAACGGGTTTTCTCCGCGGGACGCAAGGCTATTCACCGCAATATTTGCGGAGATTAGGGCGGTTATTCGCCGCAAAAGACAGGTGTACTGGCCGCTGGGTTCAGGGCAATGGGTTGGGTGGATCCAGGCGGCGGGAATTGGTGGAGCTAGTCGGGCTCGAACCGACGACCTCCTCGTTGCGAACGAGGCGCTCTCCCAGGCTGAGCTATAGCCCCACGAAGGCGGGAGGAACTTTTGTGATTTTACGTGAATCCGTGGAATTGCGTTTTTGGGGGGTCTGAAAAATCAAAAACAGGGGGGTCGACCCCCCGCCAAGTCGTTGATCGTAAAGAGAGGCGCTTTGGGCCTACCCCCTCATGGATAACGAAGTGGTTAACAGAGGACCGCGATCCGCAGGAGTCGTGCATCCGGAGCGCCTGGAAATTGAACTTGTGTTTCTGCAACTCGCCGTAGACGCAAATAATTGAGATTTAAGAGTTTGATGCGGGTTTACAAGTTTGACAACATGCTATCTTCCGGAGGAAAGGGCAGTTGCATCGCGATTGGGAATGCTGTATTCGCGGTTGTGAATGCGGCAAAGACAACCGCCAAACAGGCAAATGATTGCATCGATGGCAGTTGCTTCGCGAGCGTCGGTGCTGCATTCGCAGTTGTCAGTGCGACATTCGCGGTTCTCGGTGCTGCATTCACGGTTGTGAGTGCTGCATTCGCGGACGCGAGTGCGTGATGCGCAAAGTTTCAAAGAGCCAGCCTGATCCGGCCTGAGCCGGGGGCGAGTACAGATCACAGGTCACAGGTCGCGCTTGAGGCGAAACCTAACGCTCTGCGCACGAAACCAGCGTTCTGAAACACGAAAGCTCTGCCGCCTGTGCGACAGAGCTTTCCTTGTTTCCAGTTTGCGATGTCAGCCGGCCGGAGGCAAGCGAAATCCGAGAGGCGGACGGTACGAAGGTACTGCGGCAGGTTCGGGCAGGTTCCAGTGCGGAACTTCGTCAGCTTCGTTCGTCAGCAACCGCTTTTCGGACAGCGGCAATGAGATCCGTCCGCAGAGCGCGGGCTTGCGCGAGTGGGACTTCGCCCTGGGCGAAATCGGCCGAGCCTCCCCCGCGCAGGCCGAGCTGCGAGAGCGCCTCTTTGAGAATGCGGCCGCAGTCGAAGTTGAAATCAAGGCTGCGCGCCAGGACGATGGAGGCGGGGTCGGTGGTTTCGGTGCAGAAGAGCACGATGGTGGATGGGGCAGCGGCGGTGAGGCGCGAGGCCAGCAGGCGACAGTACTCGGGGTCGC
>DASZYN010000352.1:0-5518 GCA_035545435.1 Acidobacteriaceae bacterium
TCCTCGTCGAGATTCCGCCACAAACCGTCGAGCCATCATGAAGAAGATCCAGGTGATCGTCGCCGAAGACCAGGCGATGGTTCTCGGCGCTCTTGCGGCGCTGCTTGAAACCGAGCCCGACATCGCTGTCTGCGGCCGCGCTGCCAACGGACGCGAGGCCCTCACAGCCATCGGCAAACACAAGCCGGACGTCCTGGTGACCGACATCGAAATGCCGGAAATGACCGGCCTCACCCTGGCGGCCGAGGTCAAAGAGCGCTATCCCCAGACGAAAGTTGTGATCCTGACCACCTTCGCCCGCCCCGGCTATCTTCGCCGCGCCCTCGACGCGGGAGCCAAAGGCTACCTCCTCAAAGACCGCCCCTCTGCCGAACTCGCCGACGCGGTCCGCCGCGTCCATCAGGGCCTTCGCGTCGTCGATCCCGACCTCGCGGTCGAAGCGTGGGACAGCGGTCCCGATCCGCTCACCGAGCGCGAACGCCAGATTCTGTGGCGCGCCGGAGAAGGGAAGTCCTCGGGCGAAATCGCCGAGGAACTGCACCTCTCCGAAGGCACCGTGCGCAACTACCTCTCGGAAGCGATCAGCAAACTCGGCGCCTCCAACCGCGTCGAAGCCGCCCGTCTCGCCCGCGCCCGGGGATGGCTCTAAAGTAACCATTACTTCCGATTCCAAAGGGCCGGAACTCCTCCCCCTTTTGGCGAATTTCCTTCGTAATTTGGTCGATGCTACAGTCAGCCCTTGCGGTAACTGCGGTTTCCGGAATGCTCGGCCCTGCTCGCCTCTTCCGATCCCAGGTCCCGGTTCGTCGGGAGACTCGTTGGCCACGGCTCGCACAGATCGAGGCATCGGCACGGACGCAGCAGCGACCGTTCTCGTCGTTGAAGACGATCGCGCCGTCCGCCTGCTGTTCACCAAAATCCTGCAGCGAGCAGGCTACGAAGTCATCGCCTGCGAGAACGGTACCCTCGGCTTCGAAGCCGCCCGCAAACAGATCGATAAGATCGCCGCCATCGTCACCGATTCAAGGATGCCCGGTGTCCACGGGCCGCGTCTCATCGCCCGCATTCGTGCCCTGCGTCCTGGCATTCCCGCAATCCTCGTCAGCGGCAACATGGTCGAACACGAAACCGATCGCACCACGGTCTTCCTCACCAAACCCGTCTCCCCGGCCGTTCTCACCGGCGAGCTCCGGCGGTTGCTCTCTGCCGGAGTGTAGAATCTTCAGTCCGGCTCTCACTTTCTCCTCATCCCCGAGGCCGCGCAGGAAGACCTGATGATCATTGGAGTTCCGAAGGAAGTTAAGGACCACGAGAGCCGCGTGGGCATTACGCCCGCAGGCGTCAAAGCTCTGAGCGATGCCGGGCACAAAGTCCTGGTAGAAACCCACGCGGGCGATCTCTCCGCTTTTACCGACGACGAGTACCAGTCCGCCGGCGCCGAGATCGTCGGCTCCGCCCACAACGTCTGGGGCAACGCCGACATGGTCGTCAAGGTCAAGGAGCCGGTCGAGAAGGAGTACGTCTTCTTTCGCGATGGTCTCGTCCTCTTCACCTACCTGCATCTCGCACCGATTCCGGACCTGACGGAAAAGCTTCTGCAGAAAAAGGTCGTCGGCATCGCCTACGAGACCATCCGCGACCGCGCCGGAACCCTGCCCCTCCTCACGCCCATGTCCGAGGTCGCTGGCCGCATGGCCGTCCAGGTGGGCGCCGCCTATTTGGAAAAAGAGAAAGGCGGCCGCGGCGTCCTCCTCGGTGGCGTTCCCGGAGTTCCCCCTGCCGGCGTCTGCGTGATCGGTGGCGGCATCGTCGGCACCAACGCGGCGAAGATCGCCCTCGGAATGGGTGCCAAAGTCACTCTCGTCGACGTGAACCTCAACCGCCTGCGCGAACTCGACGACATCTTCAACGGCAGACTCTTCACCCTCGCCTCGAATTCCTGGAATGTCGCCCGCGCCGTGCAGGAAGCCGACCTCGTCATCGGTGGCGTCCTGATTCCCGGAGCCGCCGCGCCCAAGATCGTCACCAAAGAAATGGTCGCAAAAATGAAGAAAGGCGCGGTCATCGTCGACGTCGCCATCGACCAGGGCGGATGCGTCGAGACCGCCCACCCCACCACGCACAGCAACCCCGCCTATGAGGTCAACGGCGTGGTCCACTACTGCGTGACCAACATGCCTGCCGCCGTCCCCAACACTTCGACGCTCGCCCTCACCAACGCCACGTTCCCGTACGTGATGCGTCTGGCCAAGAACGGCGCAAAGAAAGCCATCCTCGACGACGACGGTATCCGCGACGGCGTCAACACCTACGACGGGACGCTGACCTGCGAACCCGTAGCCGCCTCGCAAAAGAAACCCTGGAAGCCGGTGAGGGAACTGCTGGCTTAGACAGCGAACCCGCCTCCGATGCGATTCGAAGTTCGTAACGATAGAGCGACGCGAGGACCCCAGCGAGCCACGAGATAGATTCGCTGGGATCCGCTCCGCCAGAACGGTTGAACAAGGGGAACGACAGCCGACAGGATCGAACCGGCGCCGGATGGGGACGGCAAGCTGGCTTTCTGTCGTCAGTCTAGAAAAAGCTGAACCGGCGCTTCCCGATACTTCTGGTTGCAATCATACCGCTGGGGCCAGAAGCAACGCCCTCGACCACGGTGTCGATCTCGCTCCCGTTGTCCACCACGACAAAGTAGGTGGAGACCGAAGGCCGTCCGTCAGTGAAATTGATCGTGAAAGTTCCCGTGCAGTCGGCGTTCACGGTGTAGGTTCCGGTGGCAACAGCATGCGTGAAGTCGGACACCTGGACACCTGCAATCGTTACGGCGTCAATCTGCCTGAGAGTTCCCCTGCCATCGAACTCCGTGAGTGCGACCCCCACCTGGGCGCCGGTGGGGCCTGGCCCCGCCAGCTTTGTGCCTTCAATCGTGAAGCCGTAGACGCCGGTAATGAGCCAGTCGTTGCAATAGCGCGACGTGCTTTGGGCGTTCGCGTAGCCGGCTCCGTAAAGCCCAGCCAGAACCAGCAGCGCACTCATCTTTCCCAATATCCTCATATGTCCTCCTCGACGGGTTGAAGCCTTGCGACGCACCCTCGTCTTCCGGGCGACCATCGCTGCAGGCGTGTGTGCTGCTTATAACCGAGGAAAGAGAGAGGGCTGAATGATCTCTGGATGACTTGTTAAATCAAGACCACAGAATAAGTTACAGATTCCTCTGAATTCGCTTGTGTGCTAACATACGGTTCCTCGACAGCGAGGATGTCCACTCCCAACCAGTCCGAACGCAGGATCAGCACCGGTCTCTTTGAGGTGGATCTGGTGTCGGGTGAAGTTCTGCGGGAGGGCCGCGTGGTGCCCGTTCAGGAGCAGCCGTTTCGGGTCCTCCGTCTCCTGTTGGAGCGGCCCGGGCAGGTGGTGACCCGCGAGGAGTTGCAGTCGAAGCTCTGGCCAGCGGACACCTACGTCAGCTTCGATCAGGGATTGAACACGGCCATTCGCAAGCTGCGCGTGCTTCTTGGCGACTCCGCGGACAATCCCCGGTACATTGAGACGATTCCCAAACGGGGGTACCGCTTCATCGCCCCGGTTCGAGCGCTGGGAGAGAGCAAACCCCCGGCGCAGAGCCAGGCGCAACCGGAGAAGGCGGCTCAGGAAGGAAGGAAGGGGGTATGGATCCGGGCCGGCTGGATCGCGGCTCTCTCGGTGCTGATGGCGGTGGGGGCGATCTTCGCAACCCGGGCCATCCTGCAACGTCGTTCCCATGGTTCTCAGGCGACGCCTCCCGCGGGGCGAGCCATGCTGGTGGCTCTGCCGTTTCAGAATCTGACTGACGACCCAGCCCAGGAATACTTCAGCGACGGGCTGACCGAGGAGACGATCACCGATCTTGGCGAGTTGAGCCCCGCGCATCTGGGAGTGATCGCCCGAACCTCATCGATGGCCTACAAGCACACGAACAAGACCATCGAACAGATCGGCCTGGAACTGCATGCCAACTACGTTCTCGAAGGCAGTGTGCGGCGAGAAAACGGGCGGGTGCGCATCACTGCACAACTGATCCGTGTGAGCGATCAGACGCATCTTTGGGCGCAATCCTACGACGTGAGAAACCTGGGCGACCTGATCGACGTTCAGAGCGCCATTGGAAGAGCCATTGCCGAGCAGGTCCAGGTGCAGGTCGCTCCGGAGTACGGGGCAGACAGCGTGCAGCTGCATGCGCAGAATCCTGTGGCTTACGATCTTTACCTGCAGGGGCGCTTCTACTGGAACCAGAGGACGGCGCCGGCGCTTCGCAAAAGCATCGAACTCTTCAGGCAGGCCGTCGCCGCGGATCCGAATTCGCCTCTGGCCTGGGCCGGCCTTGCCGACGCTTACAACATCAGCAACATTATTGGCGCGCTGTCTTCCCGGCAGAGTTCTCCCCAGGCCCGGACGGCCGCCACCAGGGCCCTCGAACTGGATCCTTCGCTGGCCGACGCCCACGCGGCGCTGGCCATGGAGAAGTCTCACTACGAATTCGATTTTCCGGGAGCCAGGGCGGAGTTTCAGAAGGCCACTCAGCTCAATCCGAATTCGGCCTACGCCCATCTGTTTTATTCGGGGGCCTACCTGATGCCCATGGGCCTGCGGACCGAGGCCATTGCCGAGATGCAGAAAGCGGTCGAGCTGGATCCTCTGTCTCTGCCCATCAATAACTTTTTGGGCGAGACCTATGTGCTGGCCGGGGATTATCCAGCCGCTTATCGGCAGTATCAGCACACAATCGCGATGAACCCGAACTTCCCCCTCGTCCACGCGTACCTGGCGGATCTCTTCGAGTTGACGGGCAAGTACGAGGACGCGGTTCACGAGCGCGAAAAGACCGCAGTTCTTTCCGGCGCAAGCGAACAGGAATCCATGGACAAGGCAGTTCGTTTAACGAAGGCACTGAAGAGCGGCGGTGCAGCGGGTTTCTGGAAGGAGTTGGTGTCGCAGGATCTTCGCGCCCGGCAGAGCTTCGCCGGCGGCTTTGACGTCATCGCCCAGGATTACGCACTGGCCGGGGAAAAGGACCTGGCATTCCAGTGGCTGGAAAAATCGATCGCGGCACGGGAAGGTCAGGAGCTGACCCTGCTCGCGGTTGACCCGATGTGGAACAACCTCCACGGCGATCCCCGATATGTGAGCCTTCTGCATCGCATCGGCTTACCGGAAGGGGTCGAGGTTCACCCTTCGAACTGATCGGCGGTCCTCGTCGAAGTGGGATTTCCCTGGAGCACTCCCGAAAACAAAAAGGACGCGGCCAAGGCCGCGTCCCTTTTGGTACCTCGCTCCTTACTGCGTCACATGCACCGAGCGCTCCAGCCGGAACGTCACCAGCGTCTCTGCCGGCAACAGAATCTCCTTGTTCCCGGTCACCGCACTCCCCGCCGTTCCAGCGCCCGCACCGGCCAGCGCGCCAATCGCCGCGCCCTTGCCGCCACCGGCCAGCCCGCCGATGACCGCCCCGAGTGCTCCGCCGCCACCCGCAAACAATGCG
>DASZYN010000353.1:0-9196 GCA_035545435.1 Acidobacteriaceae bacterium
GCCATGCGAATCCCGATCTCGCCCGTCCTCTGTGCCACCGCATACGCCGTCACTCCATACAGCCCGATCGCCGCCAGCGCCAGGGCGACCAACCCGAACAGCGACGTCAGCCGCACAATCATCTGCTGCTGGCTGAACGCCTGCTGCACCTGCTCTGCGAAGGTGTGGTAGTGCACCACCATCAGCCGGGGATCGATCTCCGCCACCCGGTTCCGCACTTCGGCCTCCAGCTCCGGCACTCGTCCGTGCGTTTCGATCTCCAGCGAGTTCATATAGTGCGTGTTGGTCAGGAACCGCGCATAGCTCACCGCTTGCGGCGACGCCGGCGGCGGAGCGACCCACTGCGCAGCGGGCAGGAAGTACATCGGATGCCCCTGCTCCTGCGGATCGTTCGGCGGCCAGTACTGCGCGTTCTCCACGACGCCAACAATGGTGTAGATCGCCGGGTGGGCGGCGTCGAAATCTCCAAAATGCGCGCCGATCGCATGTGCTCCGTGGAGGAACTGCTTCACAAAATTCCGATCCACAATCGCCACCGGCTGCCCGGCCCGATTGTCGCTCTCGGCGAATTCGCGCCCCTCCACCAGCTTTGTCCCAATCGTCGCAAAATAATCCGGGCTGATGCGAAGCCACGACGTCGTATTCACCGCCGAGCCTGGTGGCGGCGGCTGCTGCCCCTCAATGTACGTGGTCTCGCTGTAGTTGTTCCCGTCCATCGGGCTCCACGTCGACCACGCCACTCGTTCGACACCGGGAATCTCCGAGAGCGACTGTCCGAGCTTCCGGTAGAAATCGTCCAGTTGCTCCGGCGCCAGTCCCGCCGTCTGTACGTTCAGCATCGCGATCGTCCGGTTCTTCGTCTCGAATCCGAAATGCTGATGCTCCAGCTTGCGCAGGCTCAGGATCAGCAGGCCCGCCGCGCACAGCAGCACCACTGAAACGGCAGCCTGCGCCACCACCAGCGCCTTCTGCGCGAATGTCTCGTGTCGCCCCGTCGCCCGGTTCGCCCCGCGCAGCGCCTCAATCGGATCCGCCTGCGCCGCTTTCCACGCTGGCGCCACTCCAAACAGCAGCCCGGTCAGCAGCGACGCCACAAACGCAAACCCCAAAACCACCAGCGACGGACTCGGGCTGATCGTAATCGGATCCTGGGCGAACGCAAGGTGCAGAATCAGCTTCGCACCACCCCATGCCACCACAATGCCGGCCAGGCCGCCCCCCATCGCCAGCAGCAGACACTCAAGCAGGGCACGCCGAACCAGTATCTTCCGCTGCGCGCCCAACGCCGCCCGCACCGCGGTCTGCTGCCGCTGGGTCACGCTCCGTGTCAGCATCAGATTCGCCAGATTTGCGCACGCAATCAGCAAAACGAAACTCGACACCCACATCAGCAAATGCAGATCGCCGCGATACTGCTCCTGCATCCGCTGCACGCCCCCGCCCCCTGGCGAGAGTCGCAGATATTGCTGCGGGATCAGAGGCTGGTCGGCTGCCTGCAGCTTGCTCACCGGACTTCGCAGGAACGCCTGCAATTCCACCACCATGCGCGCCTGCACCGCAGCCGCACTGGCCCCCGGCGCCAGGCGTCCCATCAGGTTCAGCCACTGCTGCTCGCCTCGCTCCAGCAGATCCGCGTCTCGCGGCCACACCGCTGCCACCAAATGCAATGGCATCCAGAACGACGGCGGCGTATCACTCAGTCGTTCGCCGTAGAACCCCGGCGGAGCGATCCCAACCACCGTCACCGTTTGCCCGTTGATCTGCCAGCTCGACCCCACGACGCTGGGATCGCGCCCCAGTTGCTGCTCCCACATCTGAAAGCTCATCACTGCCACCGGAGCCGCACTCGTCATATCGTCGCTCGGCTCCAGCATCCGCCCTGCATACGCCCTCAGTCCCAGCACATCGAAGGAATTGCCGGAAACAAACTCTCCGTAGAACGGCCGCGCCGTGTCGCGACTGCCTGCACGCCTCACCGCCAGTTCCCGATCACCGCCTTCGAACGCCGCCAGGCTCTGCAGCCCCGGCGTGTGATCGCGAAATTCGGCGTACTGCGGATAAGAAAACAGCGACCAGTCGTTCGGCTTGCCCGTATACGTCGGAATACCGCCGTTGAAGCAGCACTGCTCGTTGTCCCCCACCCGCACCAGCTGCCCCGGATCCTTCACCGGCAGCGACTTCAGCAGAACCTGATCCACCAGCGTGAAGATCGCCGTTGTCGCACCGATGCCCAGCGCCAGCGTCAACACGGCCGTGATCGTAAACCCAGGCGACTTCCGCAGCTGGCGCAGGACGGTTTTTAAATCAACAGACATGCTCGAGCATCTCCTCGGGCCGTTTTGAGACCCCGTCCGGTTGGATTCGGTTACGACCCTCCGTGTTTTGTCTGCAAGTCGCGTTCCATCGTCTCACGACATAATCTATTGAAAGCAAACAGTCGCTCCTCAGCCAACGCACGGCGATCGTCCAGCCTCCGATTGCGCTGTTCGCCAGCGGACAGGTTTTGCTTTCCCCGCGAATTCGTGGCACGATAAGTCCCACTTCGCTCCCCAGCGCCCAAAACCAGCACAAAAGACAGCCGTCCAGAAACTTCAGCGCAGGATCAGCCACCAACCCCACGGGAGGATCCGATGCAGCGTTTCGTCTCCATTCCCTGCTTCCTTCTCTTCGCAACATCCCTCGCCGCCGCTCAGTCCACCATGGCCCCCCTCCTCACGCGTGCCTGGGACAATCACCGCTCCGGCTGGAACCAGCACGAGACCGTCCTCACCCAGGCCAATGTCAAAGCCAAAGGCATCACCCGCATCACCACCATCCCCGTCTATGGCGATGCGCGCGGCATCGAATCGCAGCCCCTCATTCTTCCCGGCGTGCAACTTGCCGACGGCACAACCCACGACGTCATGGTTCTCCCGTCGATGGCGAACATCGTTCGCGGCGTCGACGCCACCACCGGCGCGGCGCTCTGGCAGACGCCGCAGCTTGGCACGCCGATCACCGGCAGCGACTCGCTCGGCCCCAACGGCCCCGGTGCCATGTGCCCTGGTCCCAACCAAACCATCGACTGCTATCAGATCAACGACAAGTGGGGCGTGCTCTCCACCGGCGTCATCGATCCCGATACGCAGCTCGTCTACCTCGTTGCCTGGATTTCCCCCGACACCACGCCGCAAAACGGCAAGCACTTTATGTATGTCCTGAATGTGAAGGACGGCTCTCAGGCCGTCGCGCCGGTTCTTCTCGACGGCAAAAGCGGCACGCAAACCTGGTCGCAGTTCATGCGCAAACAGCGCAGCTCGCTCGTCATGACCAACATCGCCGGCCGCAAAACGATCTTCTTCGCTTCCGGAACCATTCAGGAACTCGGCACCGGCGCCGCCGGCTGGGTCCTCGCCTACGATGTCGCCACGAACCAGGTCACCGCGGCCCTCGCCACTTCGCAGGGCTTTGGCGGCGGCATCTGGATGGGCGGCCAGGGACTCGCCGCCGATTCCCAGGGCTTCCTCTACGGCGTCACCGGCAACGGCTCCTTCGATGGCGTGAACGACTTCGCGGAATCCATCCTGAAGATCCAGTACACGCCGCCCGCGGGCCAAACTCCCGCCTCGCTCAAAATCGTCAGCTGGTGGACTCCCTACAGCGACACGGCTCGCTCCCCCGGCGGATACCCCGGCCCCACCGCACCGGTAGCCGCAAAGCCCGCCGGAGTCAGCGCCCCCTCCCAAGCCGTGGAACCCGTCAACGCGGCCATGCGCCCCTCCATCAAACACGCCCGCATCGTCAAAAAGAAGAACCGGCGCGGCCAGACCGTTCCCCTCGTCTATCCGAAGATCGCCAACACCCCCGGTGCCTGGTGGGACGAAGACCTGGGCTCAGCGCAGGGCGCCCTGCTCGAAAACGAAGGCGTCTACATCGTCACCGGCAAAGATGGCATCGCCTACCCCACCCGCATCGCCAACCTCGGCAACACCATGCCCGCCGACCTCGCCAACGCACACGCCAACTGCGCCAAACTCGCTTCGCCGCCGGTGTGGCTCACCGAGGATCCCGGCCCCGTCGACCCCTGCCCCGCCGACCCCGCCACCCTCAACTTCATGCCATGGGGCAAGACTCGCCACATGCATATGACTCCTGTCCAGTACAGGAGCCCCACTCGAGGCCAGGTTCTTTTCGCGTGGGGAGAAAACAGCCAGCTCCACGCCTGGGCGGTTTCGCCCACCGGCGCGCTCACCTACCTCGCCCAGGGCAACGAGTTTGCCTCACCCAACGTCGCCAATACACCCGGCGGAATGCCCGGCGGCTTCTGCTCCATGTCCAGCAACGGCTCCACGCCCGGCACCGCCCTGCTGGTCTGCACCATGCCCTACGGCGATGCCAATACCACCGTCACCAACGGCCGCCTGCTCGTCTACGATCCCGACAACTGGACCACCAATCCCGACGGCAGCCTCACCATCCCCGTCCTCTGGGATTCGCAGCAGTGGAACATCCAGTTCCTCTACAACAAATTCAATCCGCCCATCGTCGACGGCGGCGAGATCTACGTCCCCAACTACAACGGCGGGGTCGATGTTTACAGCCTCACGCCCTGATCCGAGTTCCTCAGGCCCCTGCCTCTTCTCGACGCCACCCTGTACTATGTCCCTCATCCCCCCCGGTAACAAGATCCGGATGACCGCCTTCACCTGGTTTGCCGCGCGGCTGCGCCTCACCCTCGCTTCAGCAGCGCCAAAGCTCTGCATGCGCAGACACGCCATCGCTTGTCTCGCAACGTTTTTCACTTTTTACCCCGCATGTTCGCGTGCCCCCGCACAAACGTCTCCTGTAGCCTGGCCCAATGGCTCGGTCGATATCAACAGCGGCTGGCGCGCCCAGGATGGCGACAACCTCGCCTGGGCTCAGCCCGGCTTCGACGACAGCTCCTGGCCCATCATCACGCTGAACGCCGCCAACAACACCGCCGGCTGGCGCTGGTATCGCCTTGGCACCAACCTCCCTGCCACACCCACCCCGCTCGCCCTGCTCATCACGGCTGGCCGCGGCACTTTCGAGGTTTACCTCAACGGCCAGCGTCTCCCTGGGCCCGGCATCCAGTCCGACCTGCTCATCACCTACCCCCGTTCCCAGGTCGTCTATTTTCCGCCATCGTCCGGCGCCGCAACCATCGCGCTCCGCACCTGGATCCCCCCTACCAGCATGTTCTTCGCCGATCGCGGCGCCCTCCGCGTCTTGCTGGGAACCCAATCCGCGATCTACGACGCCCATCGCGCCGAAACCAGCACTCGATTCGACAAGCTTGTCGCCGGCCTCGCCATCTATCTCCTGGTTCTTTTCGCAGGATTGTCGCTGCTCCTCCTCTTCTGGTTTCAGCCCCATCACCGTGAGTACCTCTGGCTTGGCATCTACTTCCTCCTCGGTGACGGTCTCAACGCAGTCTGCTTCATCCTCTCCAGCTATGGCTTCACTCCCTTTTGCCTCGTCTGGTTTGTCTCGACCCCGGCAAACTATCTCCAGCTCATTGCAATGATCGAATTCACCTTCAGCTTCGTCGGCCAGCGTGTCACGCGCCCTGTCCGTGCCTACGAGGCGCTCCTCGTGCTCTGGCCGCTCTGCTTTCTCCTTCCCGCCTGGTTCGGAGTCATCACCCGAAACTTCTATAACATTGTCGAAGCCGGACTCTTCCTGCCGGCCTCCATTTTCGTGCCCGTTCTCCTGCTCTCCTGGTATCGCCGCGGCAATCGCGAAGCCGGATGGCTCATTTTCCCCAGTCCTCTTCCTCTGCTCACCCTTTGCCTCAGCGATGTCGGTGTTCTCGGCGAATCCATGGGCTCTCGCCGCCTCGCCATCTTCGACCAGCAGCTGCCTGTGGGCGGTTTCGCCATCTCGTTTTTCGAAGCCGCTGACCTGCTCTTCCTCCTCGCCATCGGCGTGGTCATGTTCTTCCGCTTCACCCGCGTCAGCCGCGAACAGGCCCGCTCCGCCGCCGAGCTCCAGGCGGCACGCGAAATCCAGCAACGCCTCGTCCCCGTATCGCTGCCACGGATCGCCGGCTACGCGCTCCAGGCCGCCTATCTCCCCGCGCAGGAAGTGGGCGGCGACTTCTATCAGGTGCTGGAACAACGCGACGGCGCAACCCTGATCGTCATCGGCGACGTCAGCGGCAAAGGCCTCAAGGCCGCCATGACCGGTACCCTCGCCATCGGCGCCCTGCGTTCCCTCGCCGATGAAGACCTCGGGCCCGCCGTTCTTCTCAACCGTCTCAACCGTGAAATGCTGCGCGCTCAGGACGGCGGCTTTATCACTTGCCTGTGCGCGCGCCTCGCAACAAACGCCACTGTTACGGTCGCCAATGCGGGCCACCTTCCTCCCTTTCGCAACGGTGATGAAATAACACTGGAATCCGCCCTTCCGCTCGGCCTCACCTCGGAGGCGGTCTTCCCCGAGACCACCCTTTGCCTCGCTCCCGGCGATTCCCTCACCTTTCTCTCCGACGGTGTCGTTGAAGCCCGCAACCCCACCGGCGAGCTCTACGGCTTCGACCGCACGCGTGCCATCTCCACCCAGTCCGCCCAGCAGATCGCCCGCGCTGCCCAGCAGTTCGGCCAGGAGGACGACATCACCGTCCTCACCCTCACCTTCACCGGAGCCGAGGTCCCGCATGCGTAGACTCGTTCTGCTTGCCATCCCCCTCCTTGTGATCGCTGCGCTGGCCCTGCCTGCCCGCGCGCAGACCTTCGACATGGAGCGCGGCCGCATGCAAATGACCCTGCTCAACGGCCTCATGCGCTTCCATACCGGCGACGATTTACGCTGGTCCCAGGCCGCCTTCGACGACTCCGCCTGGCCTCTCATCTCCTCACAAAAAGATTGGAGCGCTCAGGGCTACAAGGACTACGGCGGCTTCGCCTGGTACCGCTTCAAAGTCCTCCTCCCGAACCAGCACGCCCAGCTCGCCCTTTACTTCCCCCCCATACGCACCAGTTACCAGGTCTTTGCCGATGGCACCCTGGTCGGCTCCTTCGGCGGCTTTCCACCGCACGGCAGCATCGACACCTCCCTCCCGCAGCTGGTGCTGCTGCCTCAGACGAAGGCCGGCGAGATGGAGATTGCCCTCCGCGTTTGGCACTGGCCGCACTGGGCCATGTACTTCGGCGGCGGCCTGTCCAGCGCGCCACGCATCGGCGATGCCGGCCTGCTCAGGGAATGGACCACCCTCCAGGACCGAAACACCTCCTGGCATCTCACCGCGCAGGGCTACCTCGCCCTCCTCAATTTCCTCTACGCCATCGCCGGCTTTGCGCTCTTCCTCATGCGGCGCAGAGAACGTCTGTACCTTTACTACGCCCTGGCCGGTCTGTTCTTCGGTCTCTGGTCCCTGGCGAACATATACGCTGCCTTTCACTCTGTGCCCGCGCTCGCCAGCCAGGTTCTGATGAATGGCCTTTCCGTTGCCGGTTTCATCAGCTTCATGATCTTTGTCTGGATGATGCTCGGCGCCCGGCGCACGATATGGATCCCGCTGTGCCTCGTCTCCGCCGCGCTCGACGTGGTGATGTGGGCGGTGCCCGCGCTCCGCGATCTGCCCGTTGCAGCCGGCAACTTCATCTTTCTCGTCGTCAATTTGCCCCTGACACTCGCCCCTGTCGCCATGTTGGTCCAGGGCGCCCGGCGCCGCAATCCTGATGCTCGATTACTGCTCGTTCCCGTGGGATTGAACACCCTGGCGAACATCATCAATGACACCCTCTGGGCCATGCTGACTACCGGTCATTCGTGGGTTGCGCCGTTGTGGACCTTCTGGAACCAAACCTTCAGCTGGCCCTTTCCCTTTGGCCTGTACGAGCTTTCGATCGCGATTCTGCTGATCGCGATTCTCGCCATCGTCGTCCTTCGCTTTGCTCGATCCCGCCACGAGGAAGACCAGCTCCGCAGCGAACGCGAAGCAGCACGGGCTGTGCAGCAAGTCCTCATCCCCGATGCAATCCCCGAGATACCAAACTTCCGCATCGAGAGCGTTTACTCGCCCGCTGGCGAGGTCGGCGGCGACTTCTTCCAGATTCTCCCCACACCCGCAGGTGGAGTCTTGCTGGCCATCGGCGACGTCAGCGGCAAAGGCATGCCCGCCGCCATGACCGTCTCCCTGCTCGTTGGTACCATCCGCACGCTCGCCCACTACACACAAAGTCCCGCGGAAATCCTCTTTGCAATGAACCAGCGCATGCTCGGCCGCACTCAGGGCGGATTCACCACCTGCCTGGTCCTGCGTGCCGACCCCGACGGCGCCGTCACCACGGCCAACGCCGGCCATCTCGCTCCTTACCTGGGCGGCACGGAGCTCTGTATCGACAATGGACTGCCCCTCGGCCTCAGCGCCGAAGGCACGTATCCGGAGGCCAGGTTGACCCTCCCCGGCAACACGCAACTCACCCTCCTGACCGATGGCGTTGTCGAGGCCCGCAATGCGCAGGGCGAACTCTACGGCTTCGACCGCACCGCATCCATATCCGCCCAGTCCGCCGGCCAGGTCGCCGCGGCCGCCCAGGCCCACGGTCAGGAAGACGACATCACCGTCCTCACCCTAACCCGCCTTACCGCCGGCGAAAGACCCACCATGGAGTCAATCGCGCCGGTCCTGGCCCCAGCATAAGAGGCGGCCGATCCTCTCCTCGCGCCACGGTTTTTCCCCCCACGTCGTCGCCGAACCCTTCTTTCCAGGATCGCCTCATCGCTGACCCCTGATTGGCTCGAAAACACGTCCCAGCGCGTTTTCACCCCAAATGTGCAAAACTTGTCAAGCTTTTCGCCTCATTACGAAAGTGCATGTCTCTGAAAAAGCATGACTTCCACGCCAAAAACGTTGGCACGATTGGCCTCGCCGCTTGGTATCCTGAAAATAGAGGGGAATTCTCAAAAAGAGGCCCGCCTAACCAGGCGGGCCTTTTCTTTTCTCCTCGTTTTGCATGCAAAGGAAAGCCAACAACATGAATATTCTCAAGAAAGTCGGAGTCAAAGTCGCGGACTTCGGCAAGTGGCTCGCTGGCGAGATCAAAACCATCGTCGGCCTCGCCATCCGCGTGGAGCACATCCTCAAGTCCGAGAAGCCACTGGAGAAACCCTTCATCCAGGGCCTCTCCATCGTGGTCGCCGACGTCGAGGCCCTCATCGCGGCCTCCGAAACGGCCCTGAACGCCAACGG
>DASZYN010000354.1:0-1790 GCA_035545435.1 Acidobacteriaceae bacterium
ACAGCAAGAAGCCCATACTCCCGGCGTGCGAAATGCAAGGAATATTTCCCCGCTTAGACTTCTCCGGTACCGCCCTAATCCCATTTTGGAACGCGCCACATTCACCGACCACCGAGGAGCGCGAACGCCAGGTTCACCCCACAGCAAGAAGCCCATACTCCCGGCGTACGAATTGCAAGGAATATTTCCCCGCTCAGACTTCTCCGGTACCGCCCTATCCCATTTTGGAACGCGCCACATTCACCGACCACCGACGAGCGCGAACGCCAGGTTCACCCCATAGCAAGAAGCCCATACTCCCGGCGTACGAATTGCAAGGGATATCGCCCGGCGCAGAATTCCTCGGTACCGACCCGCTCCCATTTTGGAACTCCGCGCACACACCCCACCCCCGACGAGCGCGCACGCCAGGTTCACCCCACAGCAAGAAGCCAAGACCTTTCCAATACGGATTGCAACCACTTTTGCTCTCCGAACGGTTCCACAAGTACCGCCCGATTCCCATTTTGAAAATATCCAGTCCGTATCTGCTTCCATCAGACCGCGTCGGGTACCCTTTCCCCGGACGAGGCGCCAGGCCCCCACACCCCTTGCGACAGTTGGTTGTAAAGTGAAGCCAAACCCAGGATCAACGACCCATGACCATCGCTGAACTGTTTCTCGAAGAGTTCGATCTGGAGATGCCCGGCACCCGCAAGCTCCTCGAACGCGTGCCCGACGATCGCTTCGCCTGGAAACCGCACGAAAAATCGATGACCCTGGGCCGGCTCTCCTCCCACATCGCCGACCTGCCCGCGCGCTGCTCCACCATCATCACGACCGAGGAGCTGGTCCGCCAGCCAGGCTTCACTCCCTGGGCTGCTGCATCGACCGTCGATCTCCTCGACCACTTCGATTCCGCGGCGACCCAGGCCCGTGCCGCGTTGACCGGCCTTCGCGAGGATCAGCTTTCCGCCACCTGGACCATCAAAATGGGCGACCGCACCCTTGCTTCCATGCCGCGCGTGATGGCATTGCGCCGCGTCTTTTTGGATCACATCATCCATCACCGCGCCCAGCTCGGCGTTTTCCTGCGTCTGCTCGATATTCCAATCCCTGGCGTCTACGGTGCGTCCGCCGACGATCAGCGCTGAAGGGACGCCTCACCCGGCCTCCGCCAACGGCTGTCCGCAGGGCGACAGGCTCAACTGAACGCTGTACGCTGAACGCTGTACGCTGCATTTCCTCGTGACCGGCAGAGTCTTCTCCAAACTGCTCCTCTCCTTCGTCCTCGTGCTGTGCATCGCCACGGCCATCCTGGACCTGTCTTTCCGCAACATCGTGGAGCACTCCCTGCACGAGGAAGCGCGAGTCGCCTCACTCAGCGTCGAACAGCGTGCCGCCGCCCTGCACATCCTCCGCCGCGATCTCTTCAGTTCGTCGCTCATCGCGCTCGTCCTCGCCACCCTCGTTTCAGCCTGGCTCGCCCATCGCATCGCCGCGCGCCTGCGCCGCATTGTCGATTTCTCCGGCCGCATCGCCGGCGGGGACTTCACCGCGCGCATCGAGGAGGACGCTGAGGACGAAATCGGTGAAGTGGCACGCGCCCTCGACACCACTGCGGGCCGCCTGCAGCAGTCCTTCCACGCCCTCGAAGCCAAACAGCGCGAGCTCGCTGCCCTCCTCGACTCCATGCAGGAAGCCGTCATCGCCGTGGACGCCAGGGGCCAGGTGAGCTGGTCCAACGCCATCATGCAGCGCATCTCGACCGCCCCGGTAAGACCCGGCAAAGCGCTCGTCGTCAGCGTTCG
>DASZYN010000355.1:0-3181 GCA_035545435.1 Acidobacteriaceae bacterium
CGGCTCACGACGTCCGCCAGGTTTTTAGTGCGCGAGTGGCAGATGGTCACCGTGGCGTTGGCGGCGAGCAGCATCATGGCCATCGGGCGTCCGAGGATCGGGCTCCGCCCAACCACAACCGCTTCCCGGCCTTCGATGGGAATCTGGTAGCGGCGCAGAAGGCGCATGATGCCGGCCGGCGTGGCGGAGCCGTAGGCGGGCTCGTCCATGGCCATGCGTCCGAAGCCGTGCGCCGTAACGCCATCGACGTCCTTATCGAGAGCGATGCGGTCGAAACAGGCACGCTCATCGATCTGTTTGGGAACGGGATGCTGCAGCAGAATGCCGCGCACGCGCGGATTGCCGTTGAGCTCATCGATGGCCCCGAGGAGTTCCGCGGTGGTGGTCGTGCCGGCGAGATGAATGCTGAGGGATTCCATGCCGACGCGGCGGCAGGCGTTGCCCTTCATCTTGACGTAGGTGGCTGAGGCAGGATCGTCGCCGACGAGGATAGTGGCGAGGATGGGCGGTTGCTCGAGATGAAGACGCTGGACGCGCAGAGTGAGTTCGGCTTCGAGTTCCTTAGAGTAGGCCTTGCCGTCGAGAAGGATGGGCATAAAGACAGGTTACAAGGAACAGGAGCCGGGCAGAGGAGACCGATCCGCGGGCGGCCTGGTTGAGGTGGCCCGCCGCGGCACAACGTCATTTGGACTGAACGGCGAGATACCAGGGAGTCGCGAGAGGATAAGGCGAGCCTGGCGCCTGTTCTGGTGCGGAAATCTGCGAGTCCTGAACTGTGAAGACGTAAAGCTTGCCCGGACTGATCCCGCCCGTTCCCGTGTCGTTGTCGGTGATTGCATACAGGTGGTTGTGGCTGTCCCAGAACATCTGCGCGATGGGATCGGTCGTCAGCAAGTCGCCATCGGCGGTCAGGGCAGTTCCATCGAAGTGAAAGATTTCAAGACCGCCCTTGCCTCCGACGGCCAGCAAGGTGCCGGAGGGGGACATCTTCAGATCCTCCGGAGCCGAGACCTTTGTGGTTGGCATGGTCGCGTAGGTATCGGTAGTGCTCAGGTTCCCGCTGGCATCGATTGTGTAGGTGGCCAGCTGGGCTGGTGTGCCCGAATTCTTGTAGCAGGGAAACTCGGCGAAGACGAAGTGGTCCGTGCTGTCCGAGGCGGAAGGTCCGGGATAAAATGCCTGGACCATCGTCTCCTGCGCCCCAGGCGGTGGCGTGAGGAGCGGCGGAGCCGTGTACGTCGAGTTCTCCGCCAGGAGCCCGTTGCTGTCGCGAATCATCGCGGTCAGACTAAAGATGTAGCATCCGTCGTTGTAGGCCGAGTAGGCGTACGTATTGCTGCCATCGAAATGAACGCGTGGGCTGGTGTTGTAGCCGATGTTCTGGATGCCAAGATACGTCAGGCTTCCGGCGGTCGGATCGACAGAGAAAGAAGCAATCCCGTTGTTGGTGCTGCACCCGTATTGGCCCACACCTGCGTAGAGTGATTGCCCGGTGTGATCGAATTCCAGGTCTCCCACGATGCCGCAGGCATTCGCCTGGTACTGGGTTTGCTGAGAGTAATCGAATTGCTGCGTTCGAGTCGGCACACCGTTCGGACCGATCGAATAAGTGTTGATATTGGGAGTGGCAACGGCCGCCGCCATCAGGTAACTGCCGTTGGTCGCGACGGAGTTCACGTTCTCATTGAACGGCGAACCGGATACGGGCCTGAGTTGACCATTCATATCTGCCGCGTACGCCACGATCTGGCGTGGAGAACTGGGCGTGTAGTCAGCCGAGTTGACCACATACACATACGCCGCCACGCTCGGGGCCGGACTCGTGGTTCCTCCTCCTCCGCCTGGATTTCCCGTGGGTGGGGGACTCTGGGGCGTACCGCCGTTGGACGTGGTCGTGCCACAGCCGCTCAGAAGAGCCGCGAGCACAAGCGCTGCGTAGGACGAAGTCAGGAGCCGCTGGAATCGCATAGAAACCTCGTGGGGGAAAGAACTACAGGCGCGAGGAGTCTCACTTCGAGCGGAGAGCCCACTTCACAGGGCGCGTTCACCTGCGCGATTCCGGCAAATCGCCAGGTCGATTGCCCAGGTGGAAACAGAAAAGCAATATCGAAGGCCAGGATCATGCTGCGGGACGGCCTCGGCGAACAGCCGTCCGCGAGTTTAGATGACTGTCCAGGAAAGCGAGATGTGTCGCGTGCGGCAAGACCTGTGCACGGCAGCAAACAAACCGCCTGAGAACTGCACCCTTAAGTCTGTTCTGGTGGCTGATCTCTGGGCTCAGATCGCAAGCGGCAACGAAATGGGGGCCTCGGACTCCTGGCGGACGCCTGGACTTTCGAGCGGCACACATTTTTGTGGCTCAACGAGTTCAGGCCGAGGCAATCCGTTTGGCAACGATGGCGTCTGCTGGAAAATCGATGACGCCGGAATCGTCAGAAGGAGTGCCAATCGTGTCATCTCCTGCCTGAGTGCGGCGACGGTGGCGAGAATGTCATTCCCCGTTGGCTCGCTGCTGTGCAGCATGGCCGACATCGCGATTTGAGAACCCAGCTCCGCGCACAGCGCCCGCAGTGTGTCCCCCAACTCGATCTTCGCGGAGGCACTGATGCGCGTCGTGCAGCGTGTGGCCAGCCACAAATCGATATCGCTGGTTCGCGCGATGATCGCTTTCTTATTCGCGCCGTGGGGCCGCCGGACGGGAAGGCCGAAATCCTGTTCCCATCGTTGCACGGTGCGCACGCCTTTGTTCAGGTATTGTGCGATCTCTTTCCAGGACGTGAGTATGCGAGACGGACAACTTGCAACTTCGATGTTCATGATCGTCGTCTTCGACTGGAACTGACAGGGCCCTGTGCGCTACAACGTCTGGTGCGATGCACTGCGGCCGCGAATGAGTTGCACGCCCCTTCATTCCAGTCGCTTTCGAGCGCAATTTTTTGGCTTCAGTTCGGTCGATGGCGACCTGCCGGCTAAATGGCGCGGATCAGGCGAACCGGAAGGGTGATCACAGCCCCAACCAGATCGAGGACCCCGTGAACGGCGACGCCGAGCAGGCGGAAGGGAATCAGAAGCAGCCAAACAATGGGATACGCGATCAGCGCCAGAAGCGCCAGGGGCCAGCAGAGGAACAGCAGAATGCAGAAGAGAAGGAATTTGATCATCGCGATGCCTCACTTCCCAC
>DASZYN010000356.1:0-1611 GCA_035545435.1 Acidobacteriaceae bacterium
GTTACGCTTGCCTGGCCCGTCACCGGCAGCGGGGGCAGATTTCCCCTGCCCTTGTTGCCTGCTCCCGCCGCATAGATTGTCCCGTCCGGCGCCACCACCACCGACGTAATTTCCTTCTTCGGCGCGTCGAACAGCACAAACGCCTTTCCCTGCGCATCGATCCGGTACACCAGTCCGGTCCCATCCGATCCCGCAATCAGATTCCCCGCCTTATCGAACGCCAGCGCCCGGATGTGCTCCTCGTCGCTCTTGTAGAAAACTTCGGGCTTCCCACCCACCACCACCCGATACACCGCGGCCGGTGCTCCCGTCGCAACATACATCCGCCCTTTCGCATCGAAGGCCAGATCCCATACGTACTTCGGCTTCTCCTGCGTCGTGCCGGGATCGAACACCAGCGTCGCCGTGTCGTCGTTCTTCCCCTCCACATGCGGATCCAGCTTGTACACCTTGCCCGAGGGCAACAACGCCGCGTACACCATCCCGTCCGGCCCCACCCGAACCGTCTGGACGCTCATCTCGCGGGTCGTAAACAGCGTCGTCGACTTTCCTTCCGGCGTCACGCGCTCCACCGTCGCCGGTGTCCCCGTCGCCAGATACGCATTCCCTTCCTTGTCCGCGGCCACCGCCCACACATACGTCGACGGTGTCGCCACCACGAGCTTGCTCTCCGGTCCCGGCACCAGATATCCATCGCTGGTCACCGCAACGCCGTTCGGCGTCCCACGCTCCAGATCCTCAAAGCGCGACTCGTTCCAAAGCCGCGTTCCCTGGGCAAACGACGCCGCAGTGTGCATCAGAAAAAGACAGGCTGCGAAAAGAGGCAGCCCCGCAAAACATACCGAAAAACGACGTGATTTCATGCTGATTGTCAGTCTACAGAAACGTTCCCGAAGCGGTGGCGGCGCCTATCCAAAGTCACCCTAAATCGCCAGACACAAATCCTGTCCCCTCGCCTACACTGAACATTCGCCGCTCCCTCTGCTTCCCGGGCCCGCCGGCTCGGTATCCCGCGATCTGAACCGGACGCCCCCGCATGCTGAAACGCTTCCGAACCCGGATACTGCTCTTCCTCGCCGTGCTCGGCCCGGGGTTCATCACCGCCAACGTCGACAACGACCCCAACGGCATCTTCACGTACTCCCAGGCCGGGGCGCAGTTCGGCTACGCCCTGCTCTGGACCATGATTCCCGTCACCCTCGCGCTCATCGTCGTGCAGGAAATGTGCGCGCGCATGGGCGCCGTCACCGGCAAGGGCCTTTCCGACCTGATCCGCGAGGAATTCGGCCTCCGCCTCACCATCATCGTGATGGTCCTGCTGGTGATCGTGAACTTCGGCAACGTCATCGGCGAATTCTCCGGCATCGCCGGCAGCCTCCAGCTCTTCCACGTCTCGAAATACATCTCCGTCCCCGTCTGCGCCGGCCTGGTCTGGCTGCTCGCTGTCCGCGGCGACTACAAGACCGTTGAGAAGGTCTTCCTCTTCTCCTCGATGATCTATTTCACCTACATCATCGCCGGTGTGCTCGCCCATCCCGGCTGGCGCGAAGCCGCTATCGCCACCGTCCGCCTGCCGAAGATGTCCGTCCTCCGCGACCCCGGCTACGTCTT
>DASZYN010000357.1:0-1998 GCA_035545435.1 Acidobacteriaceae bacterium
CGGCGGAGGAACGGATAGCCGGGACGGTTTCGAAGATGGCGGACCAGCCGGTCATCGTCGCTCAGGGCCGCGGCGCGAACCTGTAAAATCGCCTCGGCTCCTTCAGGATCATTCCAGAACATCTCCGTTCCTTTTGCACGATAGTTGATCTCTTTCACCAGCGACTCCATCCAAGCGGTGGTCACGGGCAGGCCTTGCCGGCGATAGTCAGGATAGTTCATTCGCATGCTGTTGTTTCTCAGGTAGCCAATTGTTTTGGCAACGATCTGGCGAGGATCATTTTCGGGTGTCGCCTGATCCGGCTCGCCGAGTTGAGTCTGCCAGTGGCAGAGCTCTTCCAGGACTTGGCCGACCTCACCTAGCCAACAACCGCGCATCCAAGCGAGGTACTGATCCCAGGCATCTTGCGATTGGGCATGTACCGCTTTCGCCGCCAGGAACAGGTAGCTGAGCGGGTGAATGAAATCAAGGATGGGAGTAAAGCCCCGAAAGCGCTTCTTCCAAATGGACCAATTCCACGACAGGCCGTCACCCAGGAAAGCCTTGGCCGCGGCTTCGCCGAAGCGGCGGCGTTTGGCCTCGCGGGCCATCTGGGCACCGAATACTGCCGCGCAGGCCATGCTGCTCAGCACGGTACGAACCAAGCATTTGGGACGCCAGTCAGGCGGCTCGAGCGGTGTTTCGTCCCGCTCTTGGTCTCTTTCCGAGAGTGCCCGCGGCTCGAGCGACGCCACCGAAAGGGCTTCCGTCTCCGCAATTTTCGCCACGTGTTGCGGGTCGCAAAAACAGGCCGGCGGGTCAGGCTGCGGATCCTCCTCAAAGACCTGCCGCTTCGCTCGAATCAGGCAGGCATTCTTATCTTCTCGCCAACCTTTACCGTCTAAATGGACACCCGGCCCATGCCCCGGCTCACGGCAACGGATGCGGCCGCCGTCGCACTCAACGACGGCTAGTTCCGGTGGTTCTTCAGGACGCTGTGCCAAAGCCTCGTTTCGGCTTAGGGCCGCATCCCGTCGCTCGGCCAACTCGCGTCCAATGTCATGGACGATTCGTTCGACGGTCTTGGCAGAAGTTTGCACGTCGGCCTCGCGCAAGGCGATCACGCACCGTTTGAACGAACGTATTTCTGCCGCCAAAACGGTAATCTTTTGCACCACGCGTGGCGTCAGCTCACGAGCGTCAAATCCCAACGTTTCACGCAGAGGGAAAAAAAGCCCTCCGGCAATGGGAGCAATCGCCGGCCAGTTCGTCCAACTCGACCGGACCGTCGCCCGACGTTACCCTTCGCTTTTTTAGCTTCAGCGGCTGCTGTCTGCCGCATTTCGGACACTTGGCTGACGAAGGCTGGTCCGCGAGCAGTTCCCTCATGTGCATCTGCTGCACCCGGCGGCTGACCTCCTGTCCCACCTCATGGGCTGCGTCTTCAATGACGGAGTAATGGGGAATGCCTTTGATCCTGCCCCCGGCACGATCCAAGGCAACCTTCGCCTCCGCGGTTTGTCTCAGCAATTCTGTAAATCTTTCCCGAAGCCGGCTCTCTCTGTCGTCCATGATTGGATCTCCTTAAGCCTACCGCGGCCTTCCCTGCCGCCGGTACTCGCCCTACTTTAACGCTCCCAAACCAAATTCTCCTATTGAGCTTTTTTGCACCCCACCAACAAGCACGGAAGCTGGCGTGCACCCTCACGGCGCCGCCCGGCCGGATGGCTATTGCGTACTCCGGCCAGCCCTTTAAAATGAGGATGTAGGTTCTGTCTTCGCGATTTCGTGGAAGGTGCAAACTTGCTCACCGAACAAGAAGTTTCCCGTAGCTGGCGAAAGCTGTTCGTAAAGACCGAGATCACGGCCGATACGTTCGTCAAGGCCGAGGTATTGCTGGACGAATTGCGTGCCGAGAGCCCTTTGCGGCACCGCCTCAGCAGCGAATTGGAAGAGCTTCGCCAACTCCATAAGGTCGGTGAAACGGTCCTCTAGGACCGCTTGACCTATCCTGCCGGT
>DASZYN010000358.1:0-8323 GCA_035545435.1 Acidobacteriaceae bacterium
TCGGTATCCCAGGCAACGACCGTCGCGCCAGACGCGGCTGCAATGCGGGAATAGACTCCGCTGTTCGCTCCCAGGTCGAGCACCCGGCGCGGCGCAATCGCACTCAGGGCCTCCTGAACAAAGCGGCGCTTTCCCTCCTGATCCTCAGAGCTGTAATGGTCGGCAGACGACGCATAGTTGCCCCATCGTGAAGCCGAGCGGCGGCTTCCCAGACGCTGCTCGATGCTCCGCAAGTGAGCTCGCAAGCGGCTCAAATTGCTTCGCAGCGCCCGCAGCGCCGCCTCCGGCGGCTGCCGCAGGCCGGTGTTGGGCGCGGGGGCGCTCTTTTCCAGCATCAGCGGCAACGTCACCAGGGAACGGAATGGCTCGCGCCAGCGTTGCCAGCGGCTCAGATGCGGCGCGAGGTCGGCCGGTTCGTAACCATCGCGGTTCTGCATGGACGCGGCGAGCGGCCAGCCCAGAGACTCACAGGCCGCGAGGGGCAGCAGAAAGGTTCGCACAAACTGTGCGTACGCGAGCCACAACGGACTCGCCGGATCGCGCTGTTCAATCGACAGAACATCGACCAGCACCGGGCGCGCTCCGCGAAAGAGAATGTTGAGCGGCGTCGCATCTTTGAGGATGAGGCCGTGTTCCAGCAACTCTTCGCATAGGTCCAGGGTGAGATCGGCGGCGGCAATCCACGCGCTCGGCGTCCATTCCCAGGGATAAGAAGGAAAGAAGACGCGAGGATGTTCCAGAATCAGTGCGCTGTCGTCTTCGTGAAGAATCCGCGTGTCGATGAGCCGTCCCTGCGCCACCCACACCTTTGCAGTGGAAGACTGCAGGAAGGAGAGAGCCGCCTCAGCGCACTCGCGGCGCACCTCACGCAGAACACGATCGCCCGCGATACGCAGCGAGCCGGCCGGATCGCGAAAGGTTCCGAGGGGAAGCTCGACAGCCGCCACTACTCGCCCGATTCGGCTTGCGTGCTCTGCTCGGTTTCACTCGTTGCGTTGGGAGACTTCAGGCCAAACAGACGGCGCAGCTTCGAGCGGAGCACAAACAAAGCACCGGCTAACATCGAGCCGCCGACCTGCACGGCCAGCAGACCCGATCCAGGATCCACATATCCATAGGCTGGTTTCGTCAGGGCGACGAGCAAAACCGCCAGTTCGATCGATGCAAATGCAGCCAGGGCAGTGCGGTGAACAAGATGCACAGGGAGCCTGGCTCCCGCGTTGGGGGAATTCTGACGCATTAGCAACTAGACGATGAAAATTCCGAAAAAGTTGCGCTGCCGGCAGGGCGAATCGAGGCTGATTTCTCAGGCAATCCGCGATCCGAACGGCCACTTTCTGCCATTCGGCAGGCTAAGCTGCGGCGCAACTGCTCCCCGCCATGAGTTCCGGCAGCCATCGCCAGCCGATACAATGGAATGACAATTATGAGTACTCGCGCCGAATCAAGCCTTTCCGCCAATCTGCAGGCCGCCGCGCAACAGGCGGGCCTCGTCGTGCTCTCTGTCGACGCCGGAACGGACTTCAATGGCCAGCCGACCAGCCGTTTTCGTCTTGCTATGACCCCGGATGCCTCCGCGGAGCGGACCCTGTTTCTGGAGCTGAGCGAGGCCTTCAACTTTCACAAGCCGGAACTGCTGCCGGAAATGACCAGCCACCTGCGCGAGGCCGCCAGCCGGCTGCGCAATCCGCGTCCGGACGTCTACGTCACGATCGCGGGCTTGCCATTGAGCTTTGCCAGTTTCGGCTGGCCGTTCCATCGCTCCACGTCGGGTGCCGACACCTACATTGTGCACGGCACCGTCCGCCTGGAGGATGGGACTCAGTCGCCGCTCCATGCTTTGGTGTCAGCCAGCATGACGGTGACGTTTGCCGAGATCGTCCCCGCGCCGGAACAGCCCTATGCGGAAACCTTCATCTACAACGCAGTGCGCAAGACGCTCGACCGCGGGCAACTGGAACTGCTCAAGAGCGGTAACCGCCAGCCGGTCCCGGTCACGACGCGCTACTACAGCCGGTGGCAGAAGAAATTTTTCTTCACGGATACGGACGACAACAGCCGCATGGAATTTCTGTCGCTGAAGGTTTACTGGCTCTCCGGCGCTCTTGGCGCCAGCCAGCCCGTGTGGATCGCCGATCCCCGCGATGCGCAGTATCTGAACACCACCGCCGCCGAACTACAGCGGATGGCGGCAGACCTGGCTGCTCAGGGAGCGCTGAAGCTCGACGGCGAATATGCCTCCGCCACGCCTGCTCTGCTGGGCCGCGGCGAGGAATACCACGCGAAGCTGCAGGCCGCGCTCGCCGTTACACGCCCCACATTCAATGAGGAAATGCGCGCCGGCCACACCAATATGTAAACGCCGTGGACAGCAGACATCGGTAATCGACCGACATCGCAGAGGCACATGCAAAAGCAGCATGACCCCGCGGAAGGCTTAGAAGGGACGGCTTAACTGCTCCCGGCGGTCGCCTTCATTTTCTCCTTGATGCTTTTGGCCAGCTTTTCAATCGCGTCGGCTTTGCGGATTACGTTGATCGACATCGTGTCTTTATCGGTCTTGTCGACTTCCTGCTTCAGTTCATTCGCCAGTTCCACCATCTTCGCGGTGTCTTCAGCAATTTGCCGTTTGCGCTCCAGATTCACGGCGGCGAACCTGGTCTGCTTCTGCTGTTGCTGCTGTTCGTGCATCTTCATCTGATCGTTCTTGTCCGGGACCCGGATGGCAACGGTCTCCCACGGCCGGAGATTCGTACCGGGAGGAAGATCCTGAGCCGCGGCCAGAGCCGTAGTGGCGGCCAACAGGAAAAAGGCTACTTTGACGGTGCGTATCGCGTGATACCAGCGTCGGCTGCATCCTGGTTCGTCCATCTGGAGAGTACTGCTTTGCATAAGGAACTCCTCATGAGGCCGAGAGCAACCGCTCGTATATGGATGAGAACCTATTCTCCCACGCACAGAGCAGAAAGACGAGCCGTAAGGTGCTCGGGGGAAGCGGACTTCCAAGGTGGATGCAATGCCTGCACTCTGTGGATGCCGGAATTGCTTCGTTTTATGAACGGACCGGCTGGATCCTGGGACACGATCAGATCTCATACCCACGCGCACAGCAGCCGGCCCGAGCGTCCGTGCGGACGCGGTCCGTCCGCATTCTCGCCGAACCAGCGCTTTCGAATCGCCGCGCCATCCATGTCCTCGATCTTCGTGAACCCCAGTGCGTGCAACTCCGCCGCGAGCGGCTCCGTATCGAAAAAGAGCCGGAAGGGTTCGCCGGCGCGAGCTACCCGCTCCGCTAAAGCATCGAAGGCCTGCCGCTCCGCTTCGCCCATGCTCTCGGGCGGAATGGCATAGTCGAAGACCACACCGGTCCCACGCGGAAGGCCGCCGATAAAGCCCAGCGTCGCGAGCGCCGCTTCGCGCGTGAGATAGGGCACAACGCCCAGCCACGAAAAGAATGCCGGCTCATCGGTCCGGAACCCGGCCGCGTCCAGCCCATGCGCCAGCGTGTCGCGCTCAAAATCGACCGGAGCAAAGCGCATCGAATCGGGAATGGCGATCTGCCCATGGTGCAGCCGCTCGCGCTTCCACGCCTGGGTAGCGGGATGATCGACCTCGAAGACGCGCAGGCTGGGAAATGGATTGCGATAAGCGAAGGTATCCAGCCCCGCGCCGAGAACTACATACTGGCGCACGCCCCGCCCGACCGCCTGCGCCAGCTCTTCTTCGGCAAAGCGGCTGCGCACAGCAAGAAACATCCTCAGGCCGCGCAGCCAGGGCTGCTGCTCGGGTTCTGCCGCCTCCTCACGCGCTCGGGCCGCACCTTCTTCGCTGAGAATGCGCATGGCCAGCGGATCGTCAAAGATCAGCGGCCGATCGCAAAGCGCGTGCGATGCGCGGCGGATCGCCACGCGGTCCGCGGTTCCACTGCGCCGGCCGTCAATCATGGGGCATCAAGGTTGCGCATAATAGCCGTTGAGGGCGCGCACCTTCAGGCCTGGCTTGTCGAGTTTCACTGCAAGATCGTGCCACGTGTTGGGTGAGTCCGCCTTTTGGGGATCGAACGCGATCGAGTACCATGCCGATGCGTCTTCAGCGCATTTCTCGATTTCCCCGGTGATATCGTTGCTCCCCACAGCGACCGTTCCACCACTGTGGACCGCAAAGACCTGCAGCGCCAGGTGGCCGGGATCCGCTTTCGTCGGCTTCGTCAGCGGCTTGATAAAGCTCTCCCACAGGAAGCTGCGCGGACTCGCCGAATCGGCCGGGCCGAGAGGATCGATGGAGTCGAGGGTGATGCCAAGCTGGCGCAGCATTCCCGAAAGATAGACGACTCCGCTGAAGAAGTTCCGTTGCTGCTGCGAGCTGAATGACACGTTAGGATTGTCGAAGATCGGCCAGCCGGGCCCAATCCACACAACGAGTTTACGGCCGTTCACCTGGGCCAGATCCTTTCCCAGCGTGGTCAGTGCATCCAGCGAGATTTTTGTTCGTTCCTCAGCGCCGTAGAAACCAGAGGCGCGAGAGAGGATATGCAGTTGGCCTTCCTTCGCGTGTAAAACGCTGGCCAGGGCATTGCCCTCGGTTCCGGGCGGCGCAATTGTCTCCAGGCCGTTGTCTGTCAGCAGGAGAATTCCCACGGGAATCGCAAGCTTGCCGCCGTTGCGGTGGAGGAAATTTTCAATCTGCATGCGAACGTTGCTCACCACGCTGAAATTCGCATTCACGTCGTCGATCAGCAGGATCATCGTCTGCGGATCGTTTTGCGGCGTGGAAAGATCGTGAGCGGTGAACGAGCGAATGGCCGCGGGCTGCTTGTCGTCGAGCAGGGTGAAATCGGCCTGAGTCAGCCCGCGAATCGGGTGACCGGACTTATCGGTGACCATAACGTTCAGGCTGATGGTGCTCGCCGTTGAAGCGGGCGATTCCTGAGACACAGGCGGCAAATTGAGCTGCTGCTGTGCGAATCCGGTAGCGCCCAGCAACAGCGTCAGCAGGAACCTGCTCCAACGCATCGACAAACCAGGACCTCCTGCGTTCACGACAGCAATCTGCAGCGCGCGCACAAAGCATCGGCTATTGCGGCGAAGTCGTCTGCGGCGTTGGCGCGCTCGTCCCGCTCTGCGCAGCGCCTGCACGGCTGCCTGCCTGCGCATCGGGTGTCGGCGCCGTTGTCGCTTCTCCGGATGCCTGCGAATCTTCCGGTGCGCTCTGCGGCTGCTGAGCAGTGGACGGCGGAGCCGACGGTTTGGTCTCATGCGGTGTCGCCGAGTCCTTGTGCGGCGCAGAGGCTGGGGGCGCGGACTGGTCGTTTGCCGCTGCTCCTGTTTCCGGCTCTGCCGATGGCGCCATGGCAGATCCCGTCTGTCCCTTCGCGCCCGGCGCCGGTGCAGCCTCGCCTTCGTGATAGGGAGCGCGCGGCGCATGCGACTCACCCGGGGGCGGCGGCAATTTCTCCGCAGCCAGTGTCACCTGATTCACGACCGATGGATCGTCGCGCAGCTTCAGGTAAAGCTGCCCGCCTTCGGGATGTGGAACGGGCAGAACGTATCCGGGAAAACCATCGGGAACCTGAATGGGATGCGCGAACTCGGGATCGCTCGCCACTGAATCCACCAGAAACAGATTCGATCCGCTCAACCGGCACTGCTGATCGTCTCCCGGTGGGCACTTCAGGTCATGCAGTTCCGGCAGGCGCACCAGCGTTGCCAGCGGCTGCCAGTCTCCGGCCGTGCTGTCCTCGACGACGCGAAACTTGAGCGGACCGAAAGCAGACGCTCCAAACGCTTTGTCGGGATCGAGCGTCGCCAGAGCCACTTTCGACGTCTCGAGCGTCATGCCGCCGTTATCGAGGCTGAGCGTGGTCGAAAAGGCCTCGTCTTCGGTGGCCACTTCGATTTTTTCGCTCCGACCGAACGACGCGGGCGACTGCGCGCGCACGCTGAAGCGCAGCTTCGCATCCTGGGGCAGCTCATCCTGATTCGCCAGCTGAATATTGCTGCCTGCGCTGGTGGCCGAGGTCTGCACGCTCTTGCCGATCAGCTGCACTCCCGGACGCGGCGCTCCCACCATCACCGGAATCGTCATCGTCCGGCCATCGGTGAGCGTGACCTGGGCTTTGAGAGAAGACCCCTGCTTCAGGTTCTCCGCCTCCTGCACGTCTTTCGCGATCATCGGCAACTGATCACTGCCCATCGACGAATCGGCCTTCCCAGGGGCGAACGCGACGCCGTTCACAGCGAGCTTGGCCACGCCGTCCAGACCGCTGCCCTTGAGAATCCCACGGGCATCGCCGGCGTGGAGGGTAAAGCTGTCCAGGTGTCCCGCCTCGGCATAAGCGCGCAATGCAATTGTCTGCGCCGTTACCGTACCGAACTGCTTCACCTCAAGCTGCAGAGCTCCCGGATGCGCCTCCTTCAGAGGCAGCTTCACTTCGAGCTGGTCCCAACTCGTCGCTTTCCAGTCGGCCTTCAGTTCTTTCCCTGCCGAATCTTTCACCAGGATGGTGTCGACGCAACTGGCATCGTCTGCAGAAAGATGAATCGTGTCCTCGCGCCCCACGATCAGGGCCTCACGATCCGCTGCGGCCAGCTCCCAGTGCTGCGCGTGCGTATTTTCCATGCGGAAGGTCGGGCCGTCGTACTTCTCAAATCCCCAGTAGCCATGCAGCGAGGCGTCAATGGTGTTGGGAAAATCGCCCGCGCTCAGATCTTTGGCTTCGAGTTCGAGCCCGCCTTTCATCGCATCCGGCTGAACGGACTCATCGACGAATTTCCCGTCCTTCTTCTTCAGGCGCAGCGTCATCTCATGCGCGTATCCAGTGGAAAAAACCAGCGGCGCTCCATCGACGGCCAACACCAGCGAATTCTTCTGTGCGCAGTAGTTCTGCTTCGAGTCCACCGGATGCAGCGGCGGAGGCTGCGCCGCCTGCACGGCCGGAAGCGCCGTGACCAGGACCGACTTTGGATTGTGAAACGACGGGGGCGTGTTCAACAGGAGCGCGATATGCTCACCCTGCTGCGTCGCCAGGGCCGGAATGTACTGGAACTGGGCCGTGTGGAATGTCTCGAGGATGCGCGCTATGTCGATTACCGACCCGATGTACGGGCTGTAGAATCCGTAGCTCGCCTGCGGTGTGTACGCCAGCTGCATCGCCAGATCGCTCGCCGGTCCGGAGCTCATCGCTTCCACAATCGACTCGCTGTGTCCGTCACTGAGGATCAGCGCATCCTGACCCTGGGTCAGACACGCCGCCTGCAGCCCCGGCATCCGGTCCAGGCACTTGTCGTCGATCTTCATGCCCAGGCTGCGCGCCAGCAACGGTGCCGCATCTTTGAGCTTCGACGGATCGGCAGCATCGAGGCGGTGCACGGCTGCCAGATAGGTGTCGAGCCGCGACCGGTCGAGCATGGCCTGATTCAGATCCTGCGAAGCCCGCACGAACGATCCCGGCCGTCCGCGCACCGCGCCCATCAGCGTTTTGAAGTCGCCGCCCGTTTCCGGCGCGAAAAAAATGAGCACCTGCTGCGCGCCTTCGGGAACCGTGACGGTGAGCCCTTCCTTCGCCTTCTTGTCCCAGGTTTCCTGTTTGAAGAACCAATTCTCCGGCGGTGGGTTCGTTGAACCCCGCAGGAAGGCCGCCACCATCAGATAGTGTGCCGACTGGGCCTTCGGCAGATCCGCCTTGATCCAGAGATGATCTCCGGCCATCAGGTTGGGGACTTCAGCGATGGGAAGCGACTTGCCCGCGCGCGTGACCTTCACCTCGAGCTTCGGACCAACCAGATCGAAGGGAGCCGGATCGGCCCACGCGCAGGTGACCGCGGCCAAAGACACAGCTACGGCTAAAAACGGACGAAACCACCGAATTGCCATATCAGTAACTATTCTAGGCCGCATGGACGCCAGAAAAAGGAGAGAAAATACCTTGCCAGCAGAGACGTTATTGACTTCAAAAGGTTATTGACACAAAGAGGAATCGCAGTTACTACAGTGCTCGAACCAGCGTTCGCTATTTTGGCGCCATCCAAAGAGAACATGGACCTGAGCCGCCGCCGCTTCAATCGCATGCTGACCTCCATCGGACTCGCACCGGCGTTTTCCGGGTTCACTGCCGAAGGCGCGATTACAGGCAGCAGCGGTGGCGGGCGCGATCCGCAGATGCTTCGCCTTTCGCGGAACGGATGGATGCCGAATAACGACCACCTGCCGGTACTGCTCTATCGGGGCGTTTTGCAGAACCGCGGGGAGGATCCGGCTGGCGCATGCGAGGCCATCTTCACCCGGAATGGCTGGGCGCCGCAGTGGCGCAATGGCGTCTACGACT
>DASZYN010000359.1:0-13649 GCA_035545435.1 Acidobacteriaceae bacterium
TAGCTGATGTTGGCGGTGAGGTGATACCAGGCTTCGATCTTGACGCGCAGGGGCACGTCGGAGCGGAAGAGGCGGGGCAGGATTTTTTTCGAAGTCTGGATGAGGCCTTTGGCCCAGCGCTGCTGCTGGGTTTTGAAGGCGGTCATCTCGATAGGAACCTCGGCGGGGCAGGCGACGTCCGGCAGGTATTTGAATTTCCAGCCGATGAGCTGGGCGCGATAGCTGAGGTCGGTGTCTTCGGTGAGGGTATCGTGCTGCCAGCCACCGGCCTGATCGATGACGCATCGGCGCCACATGCCGGCGGTGCCGTTGAAGTTGAAGAAAACGCCGGTGCGGGCGCGGGCGCCGTGCTCGAGTACAAAGTGCCCGTCGAGGAGGATGGCTTCGACCTGGGTGAGGAAGCTGTAGTCGCGGTTGAGGTGAGTCCAGCGAGTCTGGACCATGCCGATTTCGGGTTCCGCAAAGTGGTGGACGACGCGCATGAGCCAGTCGGAGGGAGGCGTGAAGTCGGCGTCGAAGATGGCGATGAATTCTCCGGTGGCGGTGTGAAGTCCTTCGTCGAGGGCACCGGCTTTGAATCCCACACGGTTGGTGCGGTGAAGGTAGACGATCGGATTACCGAGAGCCCGGTAGCGTTCGACGATGGCCTGCGCGACTTCTTTGGTTTCGTCGGTGGAATCGTCGAGAACCTGGATTTCGAGCCGATCGCGGGGATAGTCGATCCTGCAGATGGAATCGATGAGGCGGTCGACGACGAACTGCTCGTTGAAGATGGGGAGCTGGATGGTGACGCGGGGGAGTTGCTCAAAACGTGCGGGCGGCTCGTGGGTGGCGTTTTTCCGATTGCGGTAGTAGAGCCAGACCAGGGTGTAGCGATGGAAGCCGTACAGAGCGAGGACGATCATCACCGCGAAGTAGGGAGTGAGGAGCGCCGTATCGAAGGAGAAGAACTGCCAGTGGTAGAGGTTCTGGAAGGTGTGGTCTCCGTAGTGGGTGCGGAGGTAGTGGCGGAGGTCGTTCTTAACGAAAAAAAAGGCGAGGGTCTGGACGTGGGTGAGCAGGGAGTCAGTAGCCGCCGCGGAGAGCATGAAGGACCAGCGTATAGCGGATAGCGTTTAGCGTATAGAGGCGAGGGGAAGCCCGAGCCTGGGAGCCTGTGCGAAAGATCGCGCTGCGCGCGATGCCCACCCTGTTCGCCAACAACAGACGAACAGAATGGGGCACCCGGAGTTACAGATGGAATTTCTTATTTACGGCCGAAGCGGTAGACGAGTCCAAGGTTGCCGCCGAGGTTTTCCTGGAAGCTGGAGCCGTAGTTGGTGACGACTTCGTTGGCGGAGAAGCGGAGGGCGAGGGCGGGACTGAGATTCCAGTCGGCGGAAACGCCGCCGAGGAAGTTGAGGACGGTGGAGTCCTTATAGAGTCCGACCAACTCGGGAGGAAGGCCGTGGGTTCCGGTGCCGAAGTTGCCATGGCCTGCGCCGGCAAGGCCTTCAGCGGTCCAGCCCCAGTGCTGACCTTTGAAAAAGCGGTAGCGGGGGCCGCCCATGAAGGTGTACTGGCTGATGCTGGGATTGAAGACGGAGTAGGGATTGGTACCCGTGTAGGCCGTGCCATAGTAGCCGCGGAAGTCGGCGGCGATGCCGAGGTCGCCGTGGAAGTAGTCGGTGAAGTCGACGATCCAGCCCGCCTCGTTGATGCGCTGGAGGCTGTTGCCGGGAGTGAAGCGGAGGGAACCGCCCCCGAAGTTCAGCTCATATTTGTGGCTGTAGGTGTCCTGAATAATCTGGCGGATGCGGACCTTGCGGCGGGCGTTGACGCGGGCCTGGGCTTCGCGAAGGACCTGGGCCTGATTCTGCGTGGACGGTTGCAGAGGGGTTTGGTCCGAGGGCTGGGTCTGTGGGGCAGGCGCAGGCTGCTGGGAGGAAGAATCCTGTGCGCGGATTGCGGAGGGAACAAGGAGAAGGAACGCGAGGAGTGGATACAGGGCGTATCCGGAGAACTTGCGAAAATACATGAACCTGGGTGCCTCCACTGCTTAGACGGAAAAATACAGGGTACAGGGAACAGGGTACAGGGAACCGGGTGCAGGGTACAGGGATGGGAACCGGGGCTTGGCGTTCGGGGCGCGGTGTACCGGAGTGGGGAGGATTGCGGAATCTTCATCGGCATGCAAGGATGCCGGGGAAGAGTGCGATTATTTTGGGATTGAGGGTTGAGACGGATGCGATTCCTGCTGGGGCTCGTGGTTGGGCTGTTGATTCTTCCGTTGTGCGGGGTGATTTATTTCCGCATGGGACATCCGCCGGTGGCGGTCGCGGATGTGCCATTTCCTTTCGAAAAGCAGATCGTGCATGTGCCGCTGTCTGCGCGCATCGAATCCGAAATGCAAAAGAGCGCGCCCATCGAGGCAAGCGGGACGAATCTGACAGCCGGGGCGCAGATTTATCGCGAGCAGTGCGCTGCATGCCATGGCTTGTATGGACGGCCGTCGCAATATGCGGCCCACATGTATCCCAAAGCGCCGCAGTTGTGGGCTCCGCATCGCAATGGTGTGGTCGGCGTGAGCGACGATCCAGTGGGTGAGACGCAGTGGAAAGTCATGAATGGGATTCGGCTGACGGGAATGCCGGCCTTTGGCAAGGTGCTGAATGAGACCCAGATCTGGCAGGTGTCGGTATTGCTGAAGAATGCCGGGCAGCCGATGCCGGCGGATGTTACGAAACTGCTGACGACTCCGGTGGACTACGGAGTCGGAGCCGCGGTGGTCGCCACGCCGGTTCCGGCACAACCGACGGAGCACTGACGAACGAGCGTTCAGGTTTCAGCGATCGGCGTTCCGTCCGGATCAGTAAATGTTTCGGCTTCCCAACCGCCGATGGATGGGTCTGCAAAGCCAAACCACAATTTACGAAGGGTTTCCACAAAAGGAACCCCTGGAACGAGTGCGCGCGGCGTGTGACCTGAATCACGGAAACGCCGGAGCGGCCGATCTTATGCTTGCCACTACGTGGGCAATATAGGAGCGAAATGGTCGCAATTGCGCTATTATCGGATTTTGGGGTCGAAGAAGCGGACGATCTGGACCTGTCCGGAGCATGGAAGTTGAGTCAATTGAGCGAATTGCCCATCGGGACGGTAGGAGTCGTGGAGTCGCTCGATTTGCCGAGTGAGATCCAGCATCACCTGATGCATATGGGGTTTGTTCCCGAGGCGAGGGTCATGGTGGTGCGGCGGGCGCCGGCCGGGGATCCAACGGTGTATTCGATCGACGGGTTTGAGGTGGCGCTGCGGCGTGACACGGCCGGGGCGATTCGGGTTCGCGAATATATCCGCGAAGATCAGGCGAATCACACGAGGCAGGGATGAGCGATTGCTGCGGCACGACGGCGACGATTGAGGTTCCGAGCGAACCGCGAGTTGCCGGCCGAATTCGAACGGTGGCGCTGGTGGGTCCGCCGAATTCGGGCAAGTCGACACTGTTCAATCGGCTGACGGGGCTGCGGCAGAAGGTAGCGAATTATCCTGGTGTGACGGTGGAGCAGCGGGTAGGACGGCTGAACGGCATCGGCCGCGGTGATCTGACGCTGATCGATCTGCCTGGAATCTACGGACTGGACTCGTATTCAGAAGATGCGCGCGTGGCGGTTGAGGTGCTCCGCGGCGAGATGCCGGGAACACCGATGCCGGACGCGATCCTGCTGGTGCTGGACTCGCTGCAACTGAGAAGACAATTAATGCTCGCAGCGCCGGTGCTCGCGCTGGGGCTGCCAACGCTGGTGCTGCTGAACATGAGCGACCTGATGGAGGCGCGCGGCGGGCGCGTGGACACGCTGGCGCTGGCGCAGGAGTTGGGCGTACCGGTAGCGAAGATCAGCGCGACGCGGGGTGTCGGGCTCGATTCGGTAACGCACTTCCTGAACCGCAAGGCAGAAGCTGAGAAGCCGGTGACGGCCGAAGGAACAATTGAACTGCCGGTGATGGGGAATCCGCGGTCGTACCGGCAATGGGCGCACGGTGTAAGCACGCGGACGAAGTACAAGGCGCCGTTGTCGAACACGTGGACCAAGCGGATCGACGGCGTGCTGCTGCACAAGATCTGGGGACCGCTGGTATTTCTGGCGGTGGTGTTTGCGGTGTTTCAGGTGGTGTTCACGATCGGGCAGCCGCTGAGCGACGCGTTTGGCGACGTGCTGAACATGGGTGGGGACAAGATTGGGGCATTGCTGGGACACGCGTGGGTGGAGTCGCTGCTGATCGATGGGGTATGGCGCGGCGTGGCGTCGGTGCTGGTCTTTTTGCCACAGATACTGTTACTTTTTCTTTTCATTGGGGTGCTGGAGGATTCCGGATATTTGGCGCGGGCGGCCCTGATTGCGGATCGCGTGATGCGGTCAATCGGGCTGAACGGGAAGGCATTTATCCCGCTGCTGTCGGCATACGCTTGCGCGGTGCCGGCGATCATGGCGACGCGCACGATTGAGAACAAGCGCGACCGGTTCGCGACCATTCTGGTAGCGCCTTTCATGACCTGCTCGGCGCGGCTGCCGATTTACATGCTGATGATCGCGGCGTTCATTCCAAATACACCGTTGCTGGGTGACTTCTTTGGATTGCGGGCGGCGGTGATGCTGTCGCTGTATTTCCTCGGATTCGTGGCGGCGCTGGCGACGGCCCGTCTGCTGAAGTCGTCGGTTCTGAAGGCTTCCTCGGCGCCGTTCATTCTGGAACTGCCGCAATATCGGTTGCCCACCGTGCGCTCGCTGAGTTTGCGACTGGTGGATCGCGGCAAGGTGTTTTTGCGCCAGGCAGGAACTGTGATTCTGGCGGTGACGCTGGTTCTGTGGGTGCTAAGCCATATTCCGTTTCACACGGATCTGACCACGAGCGTGATCGGACGCCTGGGGCATTGGATCGAACCGGCGATTCGGCCGCTGGGATTCAACTGGAAGATCGGGATCGGGCTGCTGACTTCGGTCGTCGCGCGCGAGGTCATTGTCGGAACGCTGGGCACACTGTATGGGGCCGATCCGGCGACGCAGTCGCTGGGGCTGCAGGCGGCTTTGCGGCATGACCTGACGCTGGGCGGCGCGATGGCACTGGTGGTATTTTTCGCGTTCGCGCTGCAGTGCACCTCGACGCTGGCAATCGTGCGGCGGGAGACGAACAGCTGGAAGTGGCCGGCGCTGCAGTTCGTTTATATGGGGTGTCTCGCGTATCTGATGGCGCTGCTGACGAACCAGGCGATATTGCACTTTGTCCGATAGCAAAAGAGCAGTTAGCAAAAGTCCGGTTGGCGAAGAAGCGGTTCGCTAAAAACCGGTTAGCGGCGCATGCAGAAGGGCTTCCCATTGGGGAGTCCTTTTTCCTTGCGGCCCTGGTGAGGACCCGACATTACAGAATCCAGAAGAGCGGGATAAGGCCGAGCAGGGCGAGCGAAACGAGAAAGATGAAGCTCTGGAGGCCGGTGCGATGGTGTGCAAAGCTCCAGGCGTAGATCCCTTTAGCGATGTTATTGCTCGAAGCGGCGATGAGTGCGCCAGCGGCCGCGGTTTTCGCGAGGATGAGTGTGCCGGCGGCCTGGGTCATGCCGAGGATGAAGGGGTCGACGTCGGCAAACCCCATGATGGCGGCGAGGGTGTTGACGCCGGTTCTCCCAACATAGGTGACGGCGAGCTGCGTGGCGATGAGCATGGCGAGGAAGATCGCGGCAAAGAGGAAAGCTGCGCCGAGCTCGAGAGGGTTGGAGGGCTCGAATTCGCGCTGCACGGATTGGGCGGTGGGGTCGGCGCGGCGTGTCCAGAGCCAGCCGGTCAGGATTGCGAGTGCAGCGAGGACGAGAAAAGGCAGATCGACCAGGGCCATCATTTGCCGGTTGAAGAGAGCGAGCAGGACAGCGAGGCGAACGTACATGACACCGGAGGCGATGAGGATGCCACCGGAGAAGAGGTGTGGATGCTCCTCCTGTTTGGAGCGGCGCGCCATGACGATGGTGGTCACGGTGGAGGAGTAGGCGCCGCCGAGCAAAGCCGCTACGACGACGCCACCCTGGGACTTCGTGATTTTTTGCAGGATGTAGCTACCGTAGGAGATGGCGCTGATGGCGACGACGACGAGCCAGGTTTTGAAGGGATTGATGTGGAAGCGGGTGAACTCCTGGCGCGGCAGGACGGGGAGAATGACGCCGGTGAGGAGGAGAAACTTGGCGAAGGTAAGGATTTCGCGGGGAGCGACGCGGCCGGCGAGTTTTTCAAGCGCGACTTTGAGGTCGAGCAGAAGCAGGCTGGCGACGCTGAGGGTGGTGGCGATCCAGAAATGTCCGTAGCAGACCAGGGCGCCGACGACGAAGGTGGTAAGGCCGGACATTTCGGTGGTGACGCCGGCGGCTTCCGGCTGGGAAAGCTTGTGCCAGTAGGAGAGCAGCAGAAATCCTGCGACAACGAGGAAGCCGATCGTCAGGGGCAGAAGCTGGTTGCCGGAGAGCAGCGCAAGCGAGTAGCCGAGGAGGCCGATGAGGGGAAAAGTGCGGACGCCGCCGAAGGAATATCTGCCGGGCTGAGACTTGTAATCTTCGCGCTCGAGACCGATGAGGAAGGAGAGAAAGAGAACAAGGACGATCTTGACGGCGTCGGGCGGAAGATGCGGGAAGTTTTGCACGGTGAGTCACGCCTTCGAGCCGATTGGCTTCCGGCTTGAGAAACTCGGATCTAATGGGTGAACCTGGTACATAAGAATACATGGGCACATCGTGTGTGCCGTCGGCGAAATGGCAGAGGCGCGAGGGACCGCGGGTGGGGACGAAAAATCTGGTGAGCGCCATTCGGAGTGAGATGGGGAACCGCGGGAGGCTACGATGGCTGAGAGGCCCCTGCATGGCGAACAGTTATTCGAAGCTGTCGCTGTATCCATTCTTTGAAACACTCCGTGCCGTGGGCAGAAGTGTGCTCGCACTTGACTACGACGGAACGCTGGCGCCGTTCCGGCAGAACCCGATGGAAGCGGTTCCATATCCCGGAGTGCGTGAAGTGATTGAGAAGATCCTCGGCACAGGGAAGACGCGGGTGGTGCTGATCAGTGGACGGAGGGCAGAGGAGGTGCGCGACCTGCTTGGAGTGCGGCCTGCGCCGGAAATCTGGGGTGTGCACGGGCGGCAGAGGTTGGGTGCGGATGGGCGCTCCATGATCGCGCCGCTGGCCGAGCGGGAAGAGGAGGCGCTGGAGGCTGCGGCGGCATGGGTGGAGCATTGCGGGTACGGCGTGCGCACAGAACTAAAACCAGGAAGTCTTGCGGTGCACTGGCGCGGGCTGACGGCACAGGAGATTGGGAGGGCGAGCGCGGCGACCGAGGCGGCGTTGTGGCCCATCGCCGATCGCGCCGGTATGTGCCTGCTTGGGTTTGACGGTGGGGTGGAAATTCGGACGCGCGAACCGAACAAAGGCACGGTGGTGCGAGCTCTGCTCGGCGAACAACGGGATCCGATTCCGTTTGCATTTCTTGGCGACGACAAAACAGATGAGGATGGATTTGCAGTTCTGCGTGGGACGGGTGCTCTGAGCGTGCTGGTGCGTCCAGAGTGGCGTGCGACGGCGGCTGAAGTGTGGCTGCGCCCGCCGGAAGAGCTGCTGGAGTTTCTCACGGCGTGGGCGGAGTCCGGCGAGGTGAAGCGATGACGGTGGCGGCGGGGAGGCGCGCGAAGGCCGGCCGACGCGCTCGGGGGCGCAAACGCCAGGGGACTCTGATTCTGGTTTCGAATCGCCTGCCGGCGAGTCTTGAGGCGGGACCCGATGGTCCGATCGTAAAGCCCAGTGCCGGCGGACTGGTGACGGCGCTGCGCCCGGTGCTGAAAGCGCGGAACGGATTCTGGATCGGGTGGGCGGGGAAGGGGTCGGAGAGCGAGATCGAGAAACTGGTCCGGGAGGCGGGTGCGGAACTGGGATGCCAGATGATTCCGGTTTCGCTGAACGCGGCAGAGCGGCAGGGTTTCTATGCCGGCTTCTCGAACGAGATTGTGTGGCCGCTGTTTCATGACCTGCAGTCGCGGTGTAACTTCGATCCGACGTACTGGAAGGCTTACGTCACCGTCAACCGGAAGTTTGCCGAGGCCGTGGCGGATGTGACGAAACCGGATTCGATGGTGTGGGTCCACGACTACCACCTGATGTTGTGCGGGGAGTTCCTGCGGCAACAGGGCTTGCCGAGCCGAATGGGATTCTTCCTGCACATTCCATTTCCGCCACTGGATATTTTCGAGAAGCTGCCATGGCGCAGTCAGATTCTGCGGGCGCTGTTCCAGTACGACGTGGTGGGTTTCCAGACGCCACGCGATCTGCGCAACTTCCTGGGCTGCGTACGCCGGCTGTTGCCCGATCTGGATTTCCATCGCACCGACGAGGATGTGCAGGCGACCGTGGGCGGACACCAGACGGTTCTGAAGAGCTTTCCCATCGGGATTGATTTCGACGAGTTTTGCGGGCAGGCGCAGCGCTCGGAAGTAGTGGCGCGCGCGGAGCAGATTCGGAAGGACATGCGCGGAGTGCAGATCGTGCTCGGGGTGGACCGGCTGGACTACACAAAAGGCGTGCCCGAGCGTCTGCGAGCAGTCCGGCATCTGCTGGAGTCACGGCGCGGCATGCGTCAGAAGATCAGTCTTGTGCAGATCGTTGTGCCGAGCCGCGAGGATATTCCCATGTACCGGGAGCTGAAACTCGAGATCGAGACGCTGGTGAGCCAGATCAACGGACAGTTCGGCGATCCGGGCTGGACGCCGGTGCACTACATGCATCGATCGGTGGACCGGACGGAGTTGCTGGCGCTGTATCGGGCCGCAGATATTGCACTCATTACGCCGCTGAAGGATGGGATGAACCTTGTGGCAAAGGAATTCTGCGCAGCGCAAACCGGGGCGCCCGGAGTTCTGGTGCTGAGCGAATTCGCGGGGGCCGCCGAACAGCTGCAGAATGGCGCGATCCTGGTGAATCCCTACGATTTTGGGAGTGTGGCGGAGGCAGTCAACGAGGCGTTTCACATGCCGCTGGCGGAGAGAGCGAAGCGTATGCGGAAGCTGCGGCGGAAACTGCAGTATGCAGATGTCTTTCGTTGGTGCGAGGAGTTCTGGGAATTCCTGGAAGGCTGACCCGTGGTCGTGCGGAGTTCCTGGGAGTGATCAGGAACGAGCTCGGGAGAAAAAGGAAAGGCTTGCCAGGTGGCGAGCCTTTCGTCATTTTGCGCTCTATTTTCCGGGAAATGTCAGCCGCAGGGAAGATCGCTCCGCCAGTTTGAGATTTTGGAGTGGAAGCCTTTTTGTTTGTTGATCTTCAGGGGGGAGATCCGCGGGGGCTTGCGGAGGGATGTGGCGAGTCGAGGCGAAATGTCTGCGCCGGGATCAACTTTTCTTAGGTTAGCAAGGGAGAGAATCAATAAAAGTAATTTACATATTGACAAAATCAATCAATAAGCGCATGATGCATTCAGATTGTTGAGAACGGGGGCGGCGTTTGATGGCGGAAGAAGGGAAAGGCGACGCAGCGGAATGGCAGGAATTGACCCGGCTGACGCAGGGGCAGCCTGTGGTGGTGGAGCGGGTGCGACTGGTGGGGAAAAACATCGCGATCGAAGGTTCGTTTGAGCTGCCGCAGCTGGCCAGGCTGAACGCCGAGGATCAGGTGTTTGTGGTGGCGTTCCTGCGGAGCCATGGATCGATCAAGGAGATGGAGCAGGTGTTCGGGGTGAGCTATCCGACGATCAAGGCGCGGCTCACGCGGATTGCGGGAAGTCTGGAATTTGTGGAGACGGATCCCGGTCCTCCGCGGGCTGAGGTGCTGGAGAGACTAGCGCGCGGCGAGATCGATGCGACCGAGGCAATTCGGGCGCTGGAAGGGATGAAGGGCAGGGACTAGGCAACAGGGAACAGGGAGCCGGTGATGATTCCGAGTTTGGCGGTCGTGCGCGTGGAGAATCCGGATTGGCGGTGGGGCGGGGTGAGGCTGTGGTTGCCCCTGGTCCTGGTCTATATCCCGCTGCTGATTTTGTCCCCGCTGATTTTGCTGGTTGTTGTGGTGGCTTGTTGGCTCGGGCGCGTGCGTCCGTGGCGAGCGATCGCGGGGTTCTGGGAATTGTTCTGCAGTTTAGCGGGGACCGATGTTCGGGTGCAGGCGGAGAAGAATCGAGTGCTGGTCAGGATTCTGTGAAAGCGGGCCAAAGCTGACGGATGACAGGTTACAGGGAGCAGAGAGACGGTGATGAAGCAGGAACGAAAACAGATTCTGGAAATGGTGATCGCGGGCCGCATGACGCCGCTGGAAGCGGAGCGGTTGCTGCTGGTGTGGAACGAGGAGCGCGAGAGCCGCTGGATCTTTGGCGCGTGTGCGGCGCCGGCGGTCGTGAATCTTGCGCATGCGGTGTGGCTACAGATGGCGGGCTCGGGTGGGATACATACGGCCGCCGGGGTGGTGAGCTGGATCCTTGGAGGTGTGCGATGAGCGAGGGACGGAAGCAGATTCTGGAGATGCTGGCGGCGGGCAAGATCAACGCCAATGAAGCAGAGCGATTGCTGGTTGCGCTGGAGCCAGGCAGCGGAAGCGGACCCGAGGGCGGCGCGGTCGATGGGAAGACGGGAAAGAAGAAGCCAAAGTATCTGCGCGTGCTGGTCGAGGCCGACGAGTCGATGACGGGGCTGAAGGGAGGCGCGACCACCGTGAACGTGCGCGTGCCGATGCAGTTGCTGCGGGCGGGAGTGCGGCTGGCGGGGCTGATTCCACAGCAGGCGCACCAGCAGCTCGATCAGGCTCTCAACCGCCACGGCGTGCCGCTGACGCTGTCGCAAATCAAGCCGGAAAACCTGGAGGAGCTGATCGATCACCTCGAGGATTTGACAGTGGATGTGGATGGCAAGGACGGGAACACGACGAAGGTGAAGGTGTTCTGCGAGTAAACGGCGGCCGTTCGCCATTAGCCGATAGCCGGCCGCCGAAGCGGGGCACCGCAAAGAAAACAAGCTTTGGAAGGACAGACTCCTGTTTGCAGCTTCGGCAGGACAAAGGTGAAGTGCGCTCGGAAGCCGGGTGCAGGCAGAAAAAACCGAAAACGGAGGAGAAAAAGGATGACAAATGTAACAGCGACTGTGACGAGAACTATGGCGATGCCGAAGCCGCACAGGGACCGCGGTATCGAGGGCAGGATGGCGCAGTGGTATGCGGCGACGACGGCGAAGTCGATGGGAGATTTTCGGGAACTGGCGCGGCGGATTGCACGGGAATTGCCGCAGGGCGGCAGCGTGCTGGAGATTGCGCCGGGGCCGGGGTATTTCTGCATTGAGTTGGCGAAGCTCGGGCCCTATGCGATTCGCGGTGTGGATCTGAGCGAGGCGATGGTGAAGATAGCACGTGCGAAGGCAGAGGAGGCCGGGGTGCAGGTGGATTTCGAACGGGGAAATGCGGCGAACCTGCCGTATCCGCGGGAAGCGTTCGATTTTCTGGTGTGCCGGGCTGCGTTCAAGAATTTCGCGCAGCCGGTACGGGCACTGCGGGAGATGTGCCGCGTGCTGAAACCGGGCGGGCGTGGCCTGATCATCGATCTGCGGCGGAATGCGGGAATTGCGGAAGTGAATGAGCATGTGGACACGATGGGGTTGTCGGCGTTGAATCGCATTATCACGAAGCTGACGTTTCGGTGGATGCTGTTGAAGTCGGCCTATGCCAGGGAGCATTTCGAGCAGATGCTGGCGAAGACGGCGTTCGGGGAATTTGAGGTGATCGAGTCGGGGATTGGGCTGGAGGTGTGGATGACGAAGTAGAGAGGGCCGCGTTGGTTGGAGGTCTCTTCGCCGGGCAGAGAGAGAAGCCGGCGCGGAGAGCGGTGGGTTTTCTCAAAAACGGAACGAGAGACGTCCGTGGTCGTTACCTTTGGGCCCGCGCCCGTGGTCCGTGTTCTCGTCGAATTGGTGCGCCAGCGCTTTCGGGGCTGGCGTTTTCATTTTTTGCAGGAATCGCGGGCCGCGCGACTAAAGCAGGAATGACAAATCAGTGACAACTGGGCGGCCGGCGTCGCCTATTCTGCGCGAAGAGGCCCTCCCCTCCATCCCTCGTTCCACGCAGCCGGTGCGACCCGTCGCAGCCGAACGTGGAACGAGCTTGGCGTCGTTTCAGGCCAGGAAAGAACTCGGTCTGCCGGATGCTCGCGTGAAACGTGCCACAGCGAGCATCCGGTTTTATTGTTTTCAGGTCGCGGGTCACCGATCACAATCGAGAACCGAATCGCGCGCCAGTGGGGCACCTGGGCTGTCCGGCGGTGCGAGGTGCTCGTCATGGAAGGATCGCGCGCCGGCCTAACAGAATCCTGACAATCGCCTGACAGACACATGACACGGCATTGCGAGGCCGTGGATAGCGTTGGAACAGCGTGGTATTGCGATGCAATTGTCACGAACCTGATTTTTGTCGTGACACGGCTGGTTGGAGGCCTCGAAAGGCTGAAGGTTGCTAAGGAGACGAGATGAAGATGATTCTGGCCGCCAGCGCGGCTGCATTTGTTGCGATTGGGTCTGCGCCGCTGAATTTTGTTGCGACGCAGGCGGCGCCGCAGCGGATTGAGGTAACGGCGAAGCGGTTCTCGTATGAACCGGAAACCGTCACGGTGAAGAAGGGTGAGCTGGTGGAGTTGGTGCTGAAGAGCGAGGACGTTCCACACGGGCTGAAGTTCCGTGAGTTGGGTGTGGATGTGAAGGCGAAGAAAGGCAAGACGGGCGAGGTGGAGTTCACTCCGGAAAAGACTGGCGATTTCGTTGGGCACTGTTCGGTGTTCTGCGGGATGGGACACGGATCGATGCACCTGACGCTGCACGTGGTGGAGTAGGGATGCGGCGCGGGCGCGAAGTGGGAGTGGCAGCGGTGGCGGTCGCGGTGATGCTGGGGGCGGGGTGCAAGGCGACTCCGCCAAATGCATTCGAGACGCGCGTGATGACGATGGCAAAACACAAAATGCTGGTTGGGAATAAAGACGCGAAGAATCCGATGGCGGCGAATGCGGAGACGATCGCTGATGGAAAGGGCGCGTTTGGGCACTACTGCGTGGCCTGCCACGGCATGGATGGACAGAACACCGGCGTTCCCTTTGTCATGTCGCCACCGGCGCCGTCCCTGGCATCGCCTGACGTGCAGAGCTACACGGATGGGCAATTGAAGTGGGTGATCGAAAACGGGATTTGGCCTTCGGGAATGCCGGGATCGAAGGGGACGTTGAGCGACGACGAGCAATGGTCGATTGTGCTGTTCCTGCGGCATCTGCCACCGGTGGGCAGCGTGGGTGAGCCGGAGATGTACACACACTAGGCGCGATGGTGAGGATACGAAGACAGGCCGGTGTGGTGGTGCTTGCGGCGCTCGCGGCGGGAAACCTCGTGCTGCGGGCCCAGAGTACCGCTGGCGCAGGGAACACAGTCACCCAGTCTTCGGGGAACGGCGCCTGGATTGATCCAGACGATAACGCCAGAGCTCGAGAAGATGCGCTGGGCCACAATCAGGGGCCGGGCTCGGGAGCAACGGCAAGCGCTGGGTTGGCGCTGACGGCGCGGCAGATTTTCGCCGTTCTCGATGAGAAGCCGGAAGTGGTGATCGAGCTAAAGACGCAGCTGGCGGAGCAACTGCAGCAGCAAG
>DASZYN010000360.1:0-1678 GCA_035545435.1 Acidobacteriaceae bacterium
GGACCAGGAAAAAGCACTCGCGCTCCCTGTGATCCGCCGCGCACTGCGCTCGCTCCAGCCCACGTTGCGACGATGTGGCCTGCGCGCCATCGCCCAATATCGGCAAGGCTATGTCCTGGCACCGCTTTTGCCATCTGAAGATCAGCACATCGATCACACGAAAGGCCGTGGCGGATATGGATCTCGCACCTGAAGCCGTGAAGCGCCTCATGCTTCTACTCCATCAGCTGACGAAGTGTCTCTCATCTTCGCGCGGTTGTCGCAACGGGCATCCCAGCCAGAACGGATGGACCTTTCGTCGCGGTCTCGATCCTGGCAAGAAGCGGAGCGAAACAGATCGATACTCCAGTACTCCCCTGGTGAAAAACAAGCCCTGGTGCGGCCTGCCAGGCTCATCGCGCCGTTTATCTGAGTTGGAGAACCGTTCACCAGACGAGGGGCATCTTTTCTCCTGCTCTGCACCGAACGCACGTCAGATCGTCATCCCGGAAGGGTACGCCTATCCAGGAGATGCTGTGGCTTTGTAGCACAAGAGAAAGGAACACGTGTCGCATGGCGATCCAACCACCGACCACCTCCCCAGGAACGCCGCCACCGCGCGCGAAAAAAGCCCGTCTGAGCAACTGGAATATGGGGATTGCCAGGACACATCGGCTGACCACCCAACTGGTTGGCATGCAACTCTCCGGGGCCAATCTGCTGGCCTTAACCGTATCAGCGGCCTCGGTCGTTGCCGGAACCGTGTCCCTGGTCGCCCAAAAGTATCCTGGCAACTGGCCCCTGTTGCTCTCCGCCGGCGTCATTGGTCTGGGTCTGGCGCTGTTGATCGAGGGACTCACGCTCGGCTCTCTGATCCGCATCCGACTCGCCAACCGGGCGATCCGTCTGCTCGATGAACAGATCGAACAGGACCAACGCGCGGCGATTGCTGCGCTGCCTTTGCCTGATCCGGCTCTTCCCAACGCCAGACAGGCCATGCGCCAGTACCGGCAAACCATTCGTCTGGTTCAGCAGGATGCCCGCCGCAAGCGCCAACACGCGACCAGCCTGCCTCGCCGACAGCGCCGGTTTTCACTCCCGTTTGCCGCGATGGGCGCGCTCTGTAGCGCTGCGGCAGGTGGACTGTTCTATCACACGATTCTGGCTGGATTGGGCCAGATGGAAAGCCTGGCGCTGGCGATTCTCTTTCCCCTGGTCGTCACCGGAACGTTTGTCTCCTCCGAACTTCACAAAGATGCGCAAGAAGAAGCGATTAAAGAAGGCTTTGGCGGGGGCGCGCTGACCGAAACGGCGATTCGGGAAGAAACGAAGTTGCGTTCAGCACTGGCGGTCCATCAACATGTGCTGGCCTATCTGGAGAAGCCAGAGGCGGAACAGGCCATTGAAGCAGGTGCCCGCTTCCTGCTCCGGGACATCCTCACCGAACTCCGTGACACCTCGCGCCAGGCAACACAACAGGTTCTGTTTCCCCAGGGCGCCAGTGAGCCGACACAACAGCTTCCACCTGCCAGGCAGGTGAGCGTCGCGACATCCCCTGACACCACCGAGAATGGGGAGACGACACCCGCTGCTGCCGCCACGACTGACAACATGACCCCCCCTGGCGTTGCGCCAGATGACATGACATCCCCTGACGACGCCAGGGGAAAAGAGACGACACCTGTTGCCGCCATGCCGA
>DASZYN010000361.1:0-2251 GCA_035545435.1 Acidobacteriaceae bacterium
CCCCTGAAGAGTGTCTTCAGGAGGTCGCATCGCAAGCCAAATGGGGCACCGGCTGCAGTCTTATAGCTTCGCGAAGAACCCCCGCATCCGCTCCAACCCCTCAGCCACATCGGCATGGCTGGTCGCGTACGACAAGCGAATGTGCTCCGTCGTCCCGAACGCCTCACCCGGCACCGTGACCACGTGCGCCTCGTGCAGCAGCCGCTTCGACAGCTCCATCGCCGTGCCGACTTTTCCGAGATACTGCTTCACGTTGGGATAAACGTAGAACGCGCCCTCCGGCTTGACGCAGGTGATGCCCGGAATCTTCGCGAGACCGGCGAGCGACTCATCGCGCAGCTTCAGATAGTCGGCGCGCATGGTGCCCACGCAGCCCTGATCGCCCTTGAGCGCCGCAATCGCCGCCTTCTGTACGAAGGATGCCGTGCTCGACGTCGACTGGCTCTGCAGCTTCGACATGGCCGCGATCACCGCCTTCGGTCCCAGCGCGAACCCCGCGCGCCAGCCCGTCATCGCATAAGTTTTCGACAGCGACCCGAGCACAAGGATGTTCTCCTTCGCGTCGGTGAAGGATCCGCCGCTGACCAACGCGCCCGTGTACTGCAGGTAGACGTAGCACTCGTCGAGCAGCAGCCAGATGCCGCGCTCCTTCGCCAGATGCACGATGCGCTCGAGGTCCTTCGGCGCGATCACGGCGCCCGACGGGTTCGATGGCGAGTTGAGCAGGATGGCCTTCGTCTTCGGCGTGATTGCCCGCTCGATGGCGTCCGCGGTCACGCGGAACTCCTCGGCATCGCCGGCCTCGACGAAGACGCACTTCGCGCCCGCATACTGCACGATGTCCTTGTAGGAGACCCAGTAGGGCGTGGGAACGATGACCTCGTCCCCGTGATCGATGAGCACCTGGATGGCGTTGAAGATGGCCAGCTTGCCGCCGGTCGAGAAAATGGCCTCATCGGGCGAGTAGTTCGAGCCGAAATCGGCGGCGTGCCGTTCGACGATGGCCTGACGAAGCTCCGGAATGCCGGAGACCATGGTGTACTTCGTGAAGTTGTTTTGGATCGCCTCGATCGCCGCATCCTTAATATGCTGCGGCGTCGGGAAGTGCGGCTCACCCGCGCCAAAATCCACCAGCTTCGCGCCCTGGGCGCGCAGCTTCGCAGCTTCGGCGGTCACAGCCATGGTGGCGGAGATTTCAATCCGCCCGATGCGGTCGGAGAAAAGTGAGGCAGCAGTGGTGGTCATGCTGCTATTTTTTCAGATTTTCGCGGTCCCGGCCTGCCGTTTTTTCGACAGACCGGAGGCCGGAGATTTCATCGGAAAACTAACGGCCAATCGGGCGCGCGTGAACCGCCACTATTCCCTGCTGGCTGTTCTCCGCTCCCTGCCCTTCTCAGCCCCAGGTCGTGACGCGCTTGGCCGAGGTCACCACGTTCTGTGCCTGGTCCACCACGTCGTCCACCACGTCTTTGCCGCGCTTGATGTATTTCCCGGCGAAGTCCTGCACGTTATCCGCCGTCTCCTTGATGTAGTCGCCCGCATCGTTCACGGCCCGCTTGATCTGACGACGCGTGCGCGCCCCCGACTGCGGCGCGTAGATCAGCGCCAGCGCCGCGCCTGCCGCGACTCCAACACCAAAGGCTGCCCAAAATTTCCAGGTGCTCATGTCTTACTCCTTCCAGGATTTATGCCAGGTTTCCTGCTCAGTCCGATTTTGCCCTCTTGTCGGTCAGATACGGCGGACTGTCTGTTGGTTGCGTTGATTCCTCCCCTGTGGAAAGCAAAAGCCCCAAAAGCCAAAAGCCGGCAGAGAGCAAAGCAGATTTCTTTGCGGTCCTTGCCGGCTTTTTGACGTTATGACCGCAGGCACGTCACTTCTTTGCTCCCAGTTTGCCGGCCTCAATGGTAACCAGCTCGCTCAGGTCCTGCTTCTCGAGGCCGTGCACGCTCTTGTTGAACTCATCCACCTTGCTCGACCAGTTCATGGAGCAGAATTTCGGCCCGCACATCGAGCAGAAGGCCGCTTCCTTGTAGTAGTCGTCCGGCAGCGTCTCATCGTGCATCGCGCGGGCGGTTTCCGGGTCGAGCGAGAGCGCAAACTGCTTCTCCCAGTCGAAGGTGTAGCGTGCGTAGCTGATGGCGTCGTCGCGGTCGCGCGCTCCGGGCCGATGCCGGGCAATGTCCGCCGCGTGGGCGGCAATCTTGTAGGCGATCATGCCGTCCTTCACGTCCTTCTCGTTGGGCAGGCCCA
>DASZYN010000362.1:0-4988 GCA_035545435.1 Acidobacteriaceae bacterium
TTCGAACATTGCCGATTACCACATGAACATCCAGGCGGCGCTTTCTGAGCCCCGGTTTACGGTCAGCAGCAAGCTGGGTTGCACCATCGTGATTGAGTCGCGCGTGGGGCAGGCGACGATCGATCAGCTGACGAAGATGGGGCACGAGCTGCAGGTTCGCAAGGAGTACACGACGGCCATGGGCCGCGGGCAGGCGGTGCTGCACAACGACGCAACCGGGATCAATTACGGGGCGTCGGATCCGAGGGCCGATGGGGCGGCAATTCCGGAGACGCCGAAGTTCCCGGAGCCGACAGCGGAGCGGGTGGCGAAGTCGAATCCCTGAGCGGCGGCTGAAGCCGGCTTCATTCTGCGCCGTTATTGGCACAGCTGAAGCAGTGTCCTACCAGGGCAACGTGTCTTTCCGCAGGCTGTGAAGCCGTGCCTTTTCAAAACCGGTAACAAACTCTTCGACAGGCCATTAGCTCTCGGAGACCTGCTCTTCTTCGGCGGCCAACTCGACGATGAGCCCCTGGCCCTGATCGGGAGTCAGCGGCAGGGCCTGCTGTTCGTGGATGCCGAGCAGGCCGGACACTTCAGCCGGCTGCGTTTCGAGCGTGCTGACGTCCTTCAGAGTGCGGTTGATGGTACGCGTCTTGCTGCTGATGTCCTTGAGGGTATTTTGCACGGTCGAAACCTGGCTTTCGACCTTTGCCATCAGCTTGCCGAATTTCTGGAATTCCATTTTCGCCGCGCCCAGAACGCGCCATACTTCGGCGCCCTTCTTCTGGATGGCGACGGTGCGGAAGCCCATCTGCAGACTGTTGAGGATCGCGACAAAGTTGGTGGGTCCGGCGACCGACACGTGGAAATGTGTCTGCAGTTCGTCGATGAGTCCGGGCACGCGAATGATTTCGGCAAAGAGACCTTCCGTTGGCACGTACATCAGCGCGAAGGGCGTAGTCCGAGGCGGATCGATGTACTTGTCGCAAATCTTCTTTGCTTCGTTGCGGACGGTTGATGCGAGCGATTTGCGCGCTGCCGCAATCTCATCGGCGGCTCCGTGATCCAGCGCTTCTTCCAGACGCTCCCAGTCTTCTTTAGGGAATTTCACGTCGATGGGGAGCAGCATCTCGGGCTGATCGCCATTGGGAATGCGGATAGCGAACTCGACGCATTCGCGGCTGCCTTCCTTGATGGTCGCGTTGCGGATGTACTGATCGGGCGAGAGGATTTGATCGAGCTGGGCGCCGCACTGGGTTTCACCCATGCTGCCGCGGGCGCGGACGTTGGTGAGCACGCGCTTGAGATCGCCGACGCCGACGGCGAGGTCTTTCATCTCGCCGAGGCCGGACTGAACATTTTCGAGACGCTCGGCCACCATGCTGAAGCTTTCGGTCAGACGGCGCTCGAGGGTGGCGTGCAGTTTCTCGTCCACCGTCGCGCGCATCTCCTCGAGCTTCGACGTATTGCTTTGCTGCAGCGATTCCAGGCGCCCATCGACGGTTTGGCGCAGAGTTTCCTGGCGGCGCTCGTTGGCTTCGGAGAGCGTGGTCATCTGCTCGGCTACGTCCTTCAGCCGGCCTTTCACTTCTTCGGTCAGCTGGTTCGTGTTCTCACGCAGATCGCGTCCGAGCTGGCTCAGGGTGGTCTCGACGGTCTCTTTCATCCTGAGCGTCTCAGCGGACTGGGTCATCTGACCGGAGGCGAGGGTTTCGCCGATGGCTGTCAGCCTGGCCTGAATGCTTTCGACCAGAGCGATATGCCGTTCGCCGGCCTGTTTCCCGATGGTTTCGAGTCGTGTGGTGACGAGCTCGCGCAGCTCGGTCGATTCTTTGCGCACCTGGTCGAAGAATCGCGATTCATCCGTGCGTGACTGGCCCAGTCCGGTGGTGAGATCGGTCCGGATGCTGTGGACGCTGGTCTCCACGTGCTCGGAGCGGGCATTCATTTCCGCCATGCGCTCCCCCAGCATCTGCAGGAGAGCAGAGATGGGCCCGATAGGGTTTTTGCGAAGCATCAGGAGGAGGACGCCGAGGAGAATCGCCGCCTGCAAGCCGAGGATGAGGAGCAGCTGCGAATCAGCCAGCGCAGAGAGGCCGAGGATGAGGAGCATTGGGGGTTCTCCAAGAGCAGAATACCCCGTCACCGCGCGGGCTCCGGCCAAATTTCACAGCCGGCCCCTCACCGCGCGGAGGCGGCGGAAGCCAGCTGTGGGCGATGCGTCGGTTCAGTTTACTTTCTGCTGTTCTTCGGGACGCCGGTGGGAAACGATCCGGTGGCATGCTGTCCGGCAGGCGTTGCCGGATGCGGCTGGGCCTGGCCGCCCCTGAAGTTATGACGGAGGATCTCGTTTTGCAGTGCGCCGGAGGTTCCGGTCGCCTTCTTGTCCGCCGGCTCTGTCGGATTCACGCTGGTGGCGGATTTCTGGGCTGGTGACTGCTTCTGATCCTGTTGCTGCGTCGGGGACTGAGGGTCGCGCCGTTGGCGCCCCTCCAGAATGGAGTGAACTTTGGCTTTTGACGGCATCTTGGGGCCCTCCCGGAAGCCCGATGGTTGGGGCTCTCGCTCCAGGATGAGATGCGCGGCGATGGCGAATCCGCCGTCAGGGCTTCGCGTCGGTTTCCAGAGCTCCTCGCACCCGCTCCCAGGTGACGAAGAAATCCTCGGGCAACATGCGGGTTTCGCCGACCGTCGTCATGAAGTTCGTGTCGCCGGTCCAGCGCGGAAGGGCGTGGAGGTGGACGTGTCCGGCCACGCCGGCGCCAGCGGATTTGCCGAGGTTGAGGCCAAAGTTGAAGCCGTCGGGATGGTAAAGGCCGGTCAGGGCGCGCTCCGCGCGCTGGGCGAGGCGAATCATTTCGTGCGCCGTTTCCTGGGGCAGCGCGGCGAGGGATGCCTGATGCTCGTAGGGAACCACCATGATGTGGCCCGAGGTATAGGGAAAGCGGTTGACGCAGATGTAGTTTCGCTCGGCGCGCAGGAGGATGCCGGCGGCACGCTCGGCTTCGCGCCGGGGCATGCCGTGTTCGACGACATAGTCGACGGCGGCGATCATATTGCAGAAGACGCAATGCAGGTCGCCGGGCCAGGCGCTCAGCTCTTCGGGAATCCCGGCTCGCTTTTTCTTATCGCCTTCGGTGACGTAGGTGTAGCGCCAGGGGGTCCAGAGGTAGTCCACCCGCGCAGTATAACGTCAGGCCCTCACTGCCCGATGATGGCGATTATCGGCCCGAGGTCACTTCCGGATTCATTGCCTGCACCTTGCTGTGGCGGACCGAGTAGCTGAAGTAGATGAGCAGGCCCACGGTCAGCCAGCTGAAGAAGCCGATCTTCGCGGGCGTATCCGACGAGACCATCAGGGCGAGGGAGATGATCATGCCCATGATGGGCACGAACGGCACCCAGGGCGTGCGAAAGGGCCGGGGGACATCGGGCTGCTTACGGCGCATGACTATCACGCCGAGGCAGACGATGGTGAAGGCCAGGAGCGTGCCGAGGCTGACCAGCTCGCCGAGGAAAGAGATGTTGAAGAAGGCGGCGAGGAAGGCGACGAGCACGCCGGTTGCAATCGTGACCAACCAGGGCGTGCGGAAGCGCGGATGGATGCTGCCTACCCATTTGGGCAGCAGTCCGTCGTGGGCCATGGTGTAGAGCACGCGGGTCTGGCCGAGGATCATGACGAGCATGACGGAGGCGAGACCGGCGATGGCGCCGAGATCGATGAGGACGACACCCCACGTGGCTCCAATCGCGGCCGCACCGTCGGCCACCGGCGAAGGCGTGTTGAGGGTGGTGTACGGCTTGATGCCGGTCAGCAGCGCGCTCACGATGATGTAGAGGACGGTGCAGATGATCAGCGAGCCAAGGATGCCGAAGGGGAGATCCTTCTGCGGATTGCGCGCCTCCTGGGCGGCGGTGGAGACTGCGTCGAAGCCGATGTAGGCGAAGAACACGACGCTGCCGCCGCGCATGATCCCCGACCATCCGTACGCCCCGAAGCTTCCCTGATTTTTCGGAATGAAGGGATGCCAGTTGGCCATCATGTGCGACCAGTGGGTGAAGGCGAAGATGGTGGCGATGCCGACAAAGAACAGCACCACGGAAACCTTGATCATGACGGCGGCGCTGTTGAAGTTGGCCGATTCTTTCACGCCGACGACCAGGATGGTCGTGACCACGATGATGGCGCAGAGGGCGAAGATGTCCACCTTCGCCGAGAGCGGGTGGCCAAAGAGGTTCAGGGCCAGCGACGGGGTGGGATTGAAGGGCATTTTGATTCCGAAATAGCCGAGCAGGCTGCTGACGTAGCCGCTCCAGCCGACGGCCACGGTGGCGGCGCCAAAGGCGTATTCGAGGCAGAGGGCCCAGCCGATGATCCAGGCCATCATCTCGCCCAGGGTGGTGTAGCCGTAGGTGTAGGCGCTGCCCGCGATGGGAATCATGGAGGCGAACTCGGCGTAGCACAAGCCTGCGAAGACGCATCCGATGCCGGCGACCACAAAGGACAGCACGATGGCCGGACCGGCAAACTGGGCTGCCGCCGTTCCGGTAAGCACGAAGATGCCTGCGCCGATAATGGCGCCGATGCCGAGCGTGATCAGGTTGACGGCGCCGAGCGAGCGTTTGAGCGTGTGCTCGCCTTCTTCGGCGGCCTCCTGGCGGATGACGGAAAGCGGCTTGGTTGCAAAAAGTCTAGCCATTCTCGGCTGTTCCTCCGGAAATCGTTTCAGGCGAGCTTTCTGCCCGAGGTGCGTTGCGAGACCAAAGCAGGAAAACCGGGACGCCCAGCAGAGCGATCACCAGTCCCGGCCATGTGTACTGCGGTTTGTAGCGCAATAGTACGATACAAATCCACGCGGCCATCAATATATAGACGGCAGGCAGCACGGGATAGCCGATGGCGCGATAAGGCCGCTCGGCGTTGGGGCGCTTCGCGCGCAGCACGTAGAGGCACGCGATGGTGAGGATGTAGAAGATCAGCTCCGTGCAGATGATGTAGTCGAGCA
>DASZYN010000363.1:0-3936 GCA_035545435.1 Acidobacteriaceae bacterium
CGCCCGGTGGCGCGCCGCGGCAGAATCACGGTCTCAAAGGCGTCGAGCAGAGCAGACACCAGACACGCGATGCCGAGAATCAGCCGAAGAGGGTGCACTTCGCCAGCAGAGCAGGAATCGATAGCCGAGTCAATGGACCACAACCAATTGCAAAAGAGTTTTGGGGCTGAGGTCGGCGTGGGTGGCCAACACGCTGCGAAAGGGCGTGACGCTTTGCAGCCAGGCAGGCCAAACGCGATCAGAACATGCGCAGGTCGGCTTCGGACTGGGGTGCTTGCACCAGCAGGCCCAGTTCTCCGGCCATGCGCTCGAGGAAGGCCCGCGTCCCGTCCGACACCGGCACCATGGGGAGCCGGTAGTGCTCTTCGAGTTTGCCCATCATGGCCAGAATCGCTTTCGCCGGACCGGGGCTCGTCTCTTTGAACAACCCCTGCATCAGACGGAAATACTTCTTGTTGATGCGACGGGCCGCCGACCACTCGTTCGCCAGCGCCGCCTTCACCATCTCCGCCATCTCGGCCGGGATAATGTTCGAGGCGACGGATACCAGGCCCGCGCCGCCTACGCCAATCACGCCCAGCGTCATGCCGTCATCGCCGGAGAAGACGCGAAACTCCTTCGGCGCCCGAGTGATCAATTCCGTGATCTGCACCAGATTGCCGCTGGATTCCTTCACTGCCTCAATATTCGGCGCGGCTTCGATCAGCCGCAACACGGTTGCCGGCTCCAGGTTCGCCGCCGACCGGCCGGGAATGTTGTAGAGCACGATGGGCAGATTCACGGCCTGGGCAACGGCGCGAAAATGCTGGAACTGCCCTTCCTGGGTGGGCTTGTTGTACCAGGGGTTCGCCGACAGGATCGCCGTTACGCCCGGAATCTGCGATGCCGTCCGCGTTCGCGCGATGGCCTCCCTCGTCGAGTTGTGGGAGCAGCCGGCCCACACCGGCACGCGCCCCTGCGCCGCATCGGCAACGATGCGGATGACCTCGAGCCATTCGCCTTCATCCAGCGTGGGGGTTTCAGCGGTGGTCCCGCAGGCGACCAGCCAGTCGATCCCGCTCTCCACCTGCCAGCGGGCCAGGTCGTACAGCGCCCGCTCATCGATGCTACCGTCCGCGCGAAACGGCGTGACCAGTGCTGTTCCGCAGCCCTGCAGGTTCATAACAGACGAGTCTACACCGCCTTCGATGCTCTACACTGCACACGATGGCAACGCCGGTTCAGGATCTGAAGAGCTTTCGCCTGCCTCACAATTTTCGCGGCCGCCCGGCCTGGTTCGTGCAGCTGTGGTGGCTCGTCCAGGCGACAGCCTTCCGCTGGTCGCCGCAGTTCATGTATGGATGGCGCAATTTTCTGCTGCGCCTGTTTGGAGCAAAAATTGGCGATGGCGTCATCATCCGGCCCAACGCCGAAATCACGTATCCCTGGAAGCTCACCATCGGCGACCACTGCTGGATCGGCGACCACGTTGGGCTCTACACACTGGGCGAAATTCGCATCGGCGACAATGCCTGCATCTCGCAGCACTGTTACCTGGCATCGGCCCACCACGACTACACCAGGCCCACCTTCGACATGATCGGCAGCTTTGTCGCCATCGAGCCGGAAGTGTGGCTGGCCACCCGCGTTTTTGTCGGTCCCGGCGTCACGGTGGGTCGCGGTGCCGTTGTCGGTGCCTGCAGTGTTGTGCTCAAAGATTTGCCGCCGATGATGGTCTGCGCCGGCAATCCCGCAAAACCGATCCGCCCACGTCCGACAGCGTCGGACAATGTCTGACGCGCGTCCGACATTAACGGTCCGATCGTCTTACACAGCCATTTCGTTGCGCACCACTTCCTGGCTGCTGCTATAGCTGCCCAACAATCTCTTCGAAATCCCAGCAGCCCGTCTTCTCCGCGATCCACTCCGCTGCCCGGACCGCGCCCTCGGCAAATCCTTGCCGTGAATGCGCTTCATGTTTCAGCGTTAGCACGTCGTAGTCCGACCGCGCCTCGACCTCGTGAATCCCCGGCACATCGCCCTCGCGCTTCGAGGCAATCTCCACCGTCGTTCCCGGGCTCGTGCCTTCGATGATTCTCTTCAGCGACAGCGCGGTTCCCGAGGGCGCATCCTTCTTTGTCGCGTGATGGGTCTCTGTGATGCTGAACCGGTAGCCGTGGGCCGCGGCTGCCAGGTCGCGTGTCACCTTAAACAACGCCTGCACCCCAACGGAAAAATTCGAACTATAGAGCAGCGCTCCGCCCCGGCGCTGAGCCAGAGCCTTCATGTCGTCCAGGTGCTGATACCAGCCCGTGGTTCCCACCACCATCCGAGCCCCGGTCGCGAGGCAGGCGCGCATATTCTGCACCGCCGCCTCGGGCGTGGTGAAGTCGATGACTGCGTCGAATCCGGCCAGCACGGGAGCGGTCAGAGCCCCGGCGTTGCGATTCTCCTCTTCTCCGACCACGCGCACGCCATGTCCGCGCTCATGCGCCACCTTCGCCACCAGGCTGCCCGTCTTTCCGCGCCCCAGAACCATGAACAGCATCGCTACTTCACCGCCGCTTCGAGATCGAAGACCGTGGGGTCCGCTTCCGCGAAGAACTCCGCGTGCAGCGACCGCACCGCCTCATCCGCATCATCTTCTTCCACCATGAAGCTCATGTTGATTTCCGAGGCTCCCTGCGAAATCATCCTCAGGTTCACGTGCCGCACAGTCTGGAACACACGCGCTGCGATGCCGTTGTGCCCACGAATATTCTCGCCCACCATGCAGATGAGTGCCTTGCGCCCTTCATACTTCACATCGGCGAGCTTGCTCAGGTCCGCGGCAATCGCCGGCAGCTTCTCATTCGAGTCCACGCTGAGCGAGACGCTGACCTCGGACGTCGACACCATATCCACCGGGCACTTGTGTTTGTCGAATACCTCGAAAATCGCCCGCAGATAGCCGTGCGACAGCAGCATGCGACTGGCGACGATGTCCATAATCGTGAGCCGCTTCTTGGCCGCGATGGACTTGAATGGACTCTTGCAGTGCGCGGGCATCGCGGTGATTTTCGTCCCGCCGTTCTCCGGATTTTTCGAGTTCAGCACCCACACCGGGATGTTCTTCTTCACCGCCGGCAAAATCGTCGCCGGGTGCAGGACCTTCGCGCCGAAGTAGGCCAACTCTGCGGCCTCTTCAAAACTGATCGTCTTCACCCGCAGTGCATCCGGGCACACGCGCGGATCGGCGGTCATGATGCCGTTCACGTCGGTCCAGATTTCGATCGCACCGGCATCAATGCCGCCGCCCACCAGAGCCGCCGTGAAATCCGACCCGCCGCGCCCCAGCGTTGTGGTCACACCCTGCTCGGTCGAGCCGATGAACCCGCCCATCACGGGCACGCGCCCCTCGGCCAGCAGCGGAACCACGTTCTGCTTCAGCCTCTGCTCGATCAGCGTGTCCTGCGGAATCGCTTTGCCGTACTGCGCGTCGGTCACGATCGACTGCCGCGCGTCTACGTGCACCGCATTGATGCCACAGCGCACGAAGGCCTCGGTGATCATCCGGCTCGAGAGCCGTTCGCCGTACGACACGATCATGTCGCCGATGCGCGGCGTCAGTTCGCCCACGACCGCCAAGCCGCGCAGGATTTCGTCCAGCCCGTCGAACTCTGTCTCCATCCAGGCATGGGTTGCAGAAAGGGCTTCGTCTTTCTGGGTTGCGACGAGCGGATCGTCGTGCAGCTTCGCGCCAAACGCCAATTGCGTGGCGGTGTCGGCGTGCCGAATACGCAATCGCTCAGTGATCGCGAGCGCACTCGCGCGGTCCCCTTTGGCTGCCGTCGCCGCCGCAGAAAGCAGCAAGTCGGTCACCTTCGCCATCGCGCTCACAACTACGATTGGCTGCAGCCCCTTCGCGACGCGGCCGGCAACGATGCCCGCCGTGCGCCGGATCGCGACCGCGTCCTC
>DASZYN010000364.1:0-3555 GCA_035545435.1 Acidobacteriaceae bacterium
AGGCGGAGCCCATCGTGTCGACGGAGACCGGGAACTTCGCATTCAAGGCGCATCCGGTGAGCGAAGAGGTGCGGTTCGCGATTCCGGAGCGACGCGGGATTCGCAAGTTCGATGAGGTGACGGTGCTGTTCTATCCGGAGACGGAGCGGGCGACGCTGGGCGCGCGAGTGGGCATCGAGGAGTTTGAGCTGATGCCGAAATAGAAGAGCGGCGAGCACAGAGCGCCCAGCACCGCTGCTGGGGTGCTCGGCTGTTGTTGCTACTTACCTTCTTTGTTCTTGTCCTTGTCGTGGTGGCCGAAATCGAGGCCGATGTCCGGATGCTGCGTGGAGCCCCCGACCTTGATGGGGACCTGGGTGCCCGCGCCATCCTTCGCAAAAAACGGATCGACGGGCTTCAGCAGCCAGGATTTCCATCCCGTCACCATCTGCGAGATGTGAGCGTCGAGGCGGGCCAGGCCGGTGAAATCAAGAGACTGGTTGTCGATCCCATACACCCCGTGCAGGGCAATGTCCGCTCCCGGAACGCGGAAGTTGATCGCAGGCAGTGTGATCCTGGCGTTGCCGAACGTGAAGTTGCCGCGCATGTTCGAAGCGATGTTGGCGAGATCGGCCTGGTTCTGGCCTGCGGAGGACTTGTTCTGGTCCTGATCCTTGCCAGAGTTATCTTTCGAATCGTCGCCTTTTGAATCGCCCTTGTTCTGGGCTTCGTCCTTCATCGACTGGCCTTCCTGATCGGCCTGTTTGGCCTTGCCCTGGCCGCGAAGGCTCAGTTCATCGACTTTGCTCTGGATTTTGTCACTGGTGAAGCGGGTATCGCTGAGCGCGAAGGAGCCCTTCAGGTTGAGCTTGTCGGTGACCGAGGCAGGTCCGGGCGGCAGGTCGAATTTCGTGTGGAGCTGGAGCTGGCCCGTCATGATGGGGTTCGGGTCTTTGAGGGCGAGGTGCAGAACGTCTTCGATATGGCCGGGGTCGATCGTGACGTCGAGGTGAATATCGCGTCCTTTGACGCCCTGCACGCGGACGACCGCGCCCTTCGCAACGATATGCGTGTTTTGAAGCCAGGCATCGACCGGCTGCAGGTAGGTGTCGCCGTTGGTGCCATCCACGATGGCGTGAAACTTCGTGTTGAGGGGAACCGGACGATGGGCAATGTCGAGGGAGAAGTCCGGCGTGGTGGTTTTGCCGTCCACAACGATGTGATCGAGCTGGCCCTGGTAGGAGCCGTCGGAAGACAGGATGCCGCCGATGCCCTTGATGGTGCCGAGGTCGGCGTGACTGAAGGAGTAGGTGCCGTCCACCGGGGTGTCGCCGGGGCTGTCCGTATCAAAGGGACCGAAGTCGCCGGAGGAGTCGATGTTGCCGATCGGCTTTGGGTTGATGAGGGTGGCGTGGAAGCGCATCGGCCTCCCAGCGCCGACCGAGCGGAGCTCGAGCTTTTGGATGACGAAGTCGAGGGGAACCTTGCCCGGCTTGCCGTTTTCGATGACCAGGTCGGCCTGGTCGACGTCGATGACGCGGACGAGAATGTCGATCTTCCCGTTGCCATGACCGCCGACGTGCGGCATGTTGGAGCGCTGGTCTTTGGGAGGCAGATGGATGCTCAGACCGCTGACCTGAACGCGATCGACGGTGAGCGGCGTGTGCAGGATCTGACGCCAGTCGAACACGCGGAAAGAAAACTTCTTGATGGCAAAGAGAGGCTCGTTGCCGTCGAGGTGGTTCGGATAAAGCTTGAGGCCCTCGCCGGAGACGTGAAAGCCATCGGCAAATGAGGCGTGGAACTGAGCCAGCTCCACGCGGCTGTCGAAGCGGTTGCTGAGGGTCTCGATCACTTTGGCCTTGAGCATCGGGCCGGCGCGATGGAGGAAGATGTTGCCCGCGATCAAAGCGCCAATGGCGAGGATGGCGAGGATCGATCCGACCCACAGCAGGGCGACAACCAGACGGTGATGGCGGCGGCGGTGGGTGGGCGGAGACGTAGTGTCGGCGGATTGCGGGGTCACGCTGCGGGCCTTCTTTCCATTGAGGACCTGGATGCGGGTCTCTGTGGTTAGAGACAGGCCAGGGCTGGGGGGCTGTACGCAAAGATCGCGGAAGGCGATATTCTCGTTGCGCAAGTTTCTGGAGGGCGGGCAGTTGAGGGGTCCGGCGGGGCTGTTGATGGCATGAAAGAAACGCGTAGCCTGGATCGAGCACAAGCGTCTATCCATACAGTAGATTCGCTGTGGACCGAGTGAGGCGATGGGGAACGGGAAAACAGGGCAGAAGATCGTTGTCGGGTTAGGCGAGTTGCTTTGGGATGTACTGCCCGAAGGCGCACGCCTGGGGGGAGCGCCCGCCAATTTTGCGGTGATGGCGGGCCGGCTGGGCAATCGCGCGGTGGTCGCCAGCCGGGTGGGCACCGATGCCCTGGGCAAGCAGGCGCGGGAGGAACTGGCGGAGCTGCCGGCGGAGAGCGATTTTCTGCAGTCGGATTCTGAATATGCAACCGGGACGGTGACGATTCGGCTGGAGCACGGCGAGCCGGAGTTTACGATCCACGAACCGGTGGCCTGGGACCGGCTGGCGATGACGCCGGAATGGCGTGATCTGGCGCAGCAGGCGGATGCGGTTTGCTTTGGAACCCTGGCGCAACGGGCGCCGGTGTCCCAGGCGACGATCCTGGCGTTTCTGGACGAGACACGACGGGATTGCGTGCGAGTCTTCGATGTGAACCTGCGGCCGCCGCACTGGTCGGCCGAGTCGCTGCGCGGAGGAATGGCGCGAGCGACGATCCTGAAGCTGAATGCCGGCGAGCTGCGGCATGTGCTGATGGGAACCGGAGTGTGCCCCCATCCGGTAGAGAAGGCCGATGAAGACGAGGTGCTGCGGGGAGCGCGGCGCCTGCTGGACCGCTATCCGGTGGAGATGGTGTGTATCACGCTGGGAGCGAAGGGGAGTTTGCTCGTGACGCGGCATGAGCATCACCGGCATCCTGGTATGACGGCAACCGTGAAGGACACAGTAGGCGCGGGCGACGCGTTTACGGCAGCGCTGACGCACTATTATCTGGAGGGCGCGCCGTTGCCGCTGCTGAATGAAGCAGGGAACCGATGGGGCGCCTGGGTGGCCTCGCAATCCGGCGGCATGCCGCCGCTCAGGGCGGAGACGCTGGAGCGAGTGAGCGCGGAGATTGGAGCGCGGCGGGCGTAAGGTAGTCACTGATGGCGCACATCCCTTCTTCCAAAGAGCGGCGGGCGCTCGGCCAGGCGCGGCGCAGGCAGGTGCGACGACAGGATCACGCACGCTGGGATGCGAAGCTGCGCCAGCACGATCCTGTGGCTCTGATCGCCGAGTCGATGCGCGGGCGCGTGCCGGGCCTGGTGGGCCTGAAGTACGAGCGGATGCTGGCGTCGCCCTTCGGGTTCTTTCGCGGCGCTGTTCCGGTGATGGCGGCCGATCTTGCGCTGCTGCCGCACACCGGCATCGTGAATCAGATTTGCGGTGACGCGCACGTGCGCAACCTGGGCGCATTTGCCGCTCCCGACGGGCGGCTCCTGTTCGACATCAACGA
>DASZYN010000365.1:0-2348 GCA_035545435.1 Acidobacteriaceae bacterium
CGACGCCAATGAAGCGCTGGCGACCTTTTCGCTGCTGCGGCGGTGGAATGTGCTGCTGATCGAGGCAGCGCTGCCGCAGAACGCAGCGAAGCCGGTGAAGCATCCGGAGCGGGGCGAGATGACGTTTTCGACCATTGTGGAAACGATGGCGGGGCACGATCTGAACCATCTGGGGCAGCTGGAGCGGATGGCGGAATAGGAATGGGCCTGGACTCGTAAGCCCGAAACCCGGGCGTCGCGGAACTGCACGCAGCGATGGGCCGTTGCCCGCTCAGGGCGTGGCTGGAGCCGCCGCCATGGTTTTGACCTTGTCGCAGGCCTCTTTCATGCCGCCGTCGCAGGCCTTGCGATAAAGGACCAGCGCCTGCGCCGCGTCTTTCGTGACGCCGGTTCCCTGCTCCATCAATACGCCGAGCGCTGCGCAGGCAACGCCAATGCCTCCGTCACAGGCCTTGCGAAAGAGCGGGGCCGCTTTGACGGGGTCTTTCTCCACCCCCGTCCCCTGCGCGAGCATATAGCCCAGCCCGCCGCAGGCGGTGGGAAGGCCCGCGTCACAGGCCTTGCCAAACAAAGCAGCCGCCTTGGCGGGATCCTTATCGACCCCGTTGCCCTGCAGGTAGAACGAACCGAGAAGCTGACAACCTTCGGGACCGTTCTGATCGCAGGCGGAGCGAAACAGGTCGACGGCTTTGGCGATGTCCTTGTCCACTCCGCTCCCGAGCGCATACAAAAGGCCGAGATTCGAACAGGAGAGGGAATCCTTGCCATCGCAGCCGGAGCGAAACGCTTTCGCCGCCAGCGCGTCGTCCTTCGGGACGCCCATGGCGTTGTGGTACTGAATGCCGACATTGCGGCAGCTGTTGGCATCGCCCGCGTCGCAGGATTTGCGGAAGACGCCGGCGGCCTGGGTCTCGTCTTTGGCCACGCCGGTTCCCTGCATGAGGGCCATCCCCAGACCACGGCACCCATCCTGGTTTCCGGCGTCGCAGCTTTTGCGATACAGCGCCACCGCCCGAGCCGGATCCGGCTGGACGCCGAGGCCCTGCTGATAAATGAGGCCCAGCTGGGCGCAGCTTAAGCCGTCGGAACCGTCGCATGCCTTACGGTAGAAGACCGCCGCCTGCACGGCGTCTTTTGGGACACCTGTCCCAAGTTCGTAGACCGTCCCGAGGGCGCGGCATCCAGCCGGGTCGCCTCCATCGCACGCCTTCCGGTAGAGGGTGGCCGAGCGCGGCTGATCGGCCGCCGTGCCCTGGCCGCTCCAGTACATGAACGCCAGGTTGGTGCAGCTCGGAGCATCGCCCGCGCTGCAGTTCTTGTCGAACAGCTGGAACGCCTGCGCCGGATCTTTCGCGGTTCCTATGCCGTGAAAATACATGATGCCCAGATCGCGGCATCCGGTCATCTCTCCGCCGTCGCAACCCTTCCGATAGAGCGCCACAGCCCGTGCGTCGTCATGAGCGACCATGGTTCCGGTGTTGTAGAAGTAGCCGAGATTGGTGCAGGCGTTCGCGTCATTCGCATCGCAGGCCCGATTGAACAGGCGCAAAGCCTGCGCTTCATCCTTCGCGATGCCGGAGCCGGTTTGGTAAAGGTTGGCCAGGTGCGTGCAGCCCGACCACTCCTGCGCGATGCAGGCCTTGCGGTACAAATTCACCGCTTCGGCCGGATCCTTGTCCACAGCCTGTCCAAACTCAAACTCGTAGCCCAGATCGATGCAACCGGCCATCTCTCCGCCGTCGCAAGCCTTACGATAAAAGGCGGAGGCTGCGCTCTCGTCTTTGGCGACGCCATTGCCGGCCGCATACAGAAGTCCCAGATAGGTGCAGCCGGTCATGTCGCCGCCGGAGCAGGCTCGGCGGTAGTACGAAGCCGCCTGGCCGTAGTCTTTGGGAAGTCCCTGCGCATTCTCATACATGGTGGCGAGACTGGTACAGGCCCCCATCTCACCGCCGTCACACGCCTTCTTGTAGAGGAGCCGCGCCTTTTCCGGGTCTTTGGCGACGCCATTGCCGTAGAGATAGCCATACGCCAGGCTGTCGCAGCCCTTGATGTAATTGCCGTCGCATGCTTTGCCGAACAATGCGTTGGCTTTTTTGTAGTCGAGAGTGGTTCCGTGCCCGTAGTAAGAGAGAACACCGAGATTGTTGCAGCCGGCCATCTCTCCGGCGTCGCAGGCTTTGCTGAACAGCTCGCCCGCGCCGGCATAGTTGCGGTTCGATTCCGGGCCGTTGGTGTACACGCGGCCCAGTTGCGTGCAGGCAAACTGGTTTCCGCGGTTGCAGACATCTTTGTAGAGGTGGATGGCGCTCTGCAGGTCGGGTTCGATGGTGAGCCCGGTTTCATAG
>DASZYN010000366.1:0-8459 GCA_035545435.1 Acidobacteriaceae bacterium
TTGGCGTTGACCTGGAGGCCTGTCAGCCCTTCCACACGCACGTCGATCACGTGGTATTTGCCGCTGATCGATGGCTGGTGACTGTTGTAGATCAGCGTGTAGGCGGTGCGCAATGAATCGGTGATCCGGACAAAGGCGCTCTGGATGCCGTTCTCGCTCAGCTGATGATCCACATCGCCGCCGGTGGCAATCGCGTAGCGCGGCAGCACGTCTTCGGGCTGCAGGAAGGGCAGCTTGGCGCGATCGAGGTAGCCGATGCCCCACAGGGCGGCGTCGCCAACATTGGTTCCGTAGACCGAGATATTGTGGGCGAGCAGATACTGGACGACTTCCTTGTAGCTGGCCTTGCTGCGCGAGTTCTTGCCATCGCTGATGACGTAGATCACGCGACGACGGCCGCGGGGCTGGCTGGCCAACTGTTCGGCTGCGTAGAGGATCGCGTCGTTGAGGGGATGAATCTCCTTGGGCAGGTTCAGCACGCCGCTGGCATTGCCGCGCTGGGGCGCCAGGGTGGGATCCACCTGCAGACCGTTCACCGTGGGTCCGGAAGCGAACGGCCCGTCGGTCATGGGCACGCCCATCTGATCGCCGGGCTTCTTCGCCATGTCGAGAGCTGCAACGAGACGCGGGCCCTGGGCGGCGGTGAAATCGGTCAGCATCTGCGGACCGGTGCCGGCGTAGCTGATGACGGAGACGGTATCCGCCGGTGTCAATCCATTACTGACCACCGAAAGGCTGCGATTGACCTTGGCCATGACGTCCGACGGAAGCGTGGCATCGATGACGAACGCAACCGAGAGAGGATAGGCGTCGGTGGAGAAGAAGGCGATCCGCTGCCTGATTCCATCTTCAAAAACACGGAACCGCCACCATGGCAAACCAGGGATTTCCTTACCGTGTTTGTCCTTCACGGTGACCGGGACGATGACCTCGGTGACGCCGGTGGTGATGGTGTAGGGTTCCTGACCGGGGTGGAAGGTTTCGGGCGCGGTCTGCTGGACTGAATCCGGTGGAGGAGCCGCCTGCGGGGTCTGCTGGCCCACCTGGCCGTTGCCGATCTGCGGTGCGGGCTGCCCGGCGGCTGCAGCGCCCTGCTCGTCGGGGGTAGTGCCTTTGCCGGGGGCGACCTGATTGCGAAGGTTGGGTAGCGGAGTGGCCGGCTGGGTCTGCGGAGTCGGGGCGTTGGGCGGGGCGGACTGGCTCTGGGAAGACGCCTGCGGAGCCGGCGCATCCGGGACACTCTGCTGACCGAAGGCGGAAAACACAGCCATCGCCGGAAAAAGCAACAAACAAGCGCTGAGCCGGACTGCCCGCATCACGCTGTAACCCCCTGAAACTTTCAATACTGCCCCTTCCGAAACCGTTCTCAGCCGCGTCCCTTTTCCTCGATTTTGCCCGAGTCTCCGAAGATGGTGCGCGGTGCTTCCATTGGCTTTAGATGCACGCTGGAAAGACAGGACGGCGTATGCTCAAGATTAACAGAGCGACAGGCGCGCACTGTTCCGAATAACCCCGGCGAAGAATAACCCAACCTGGTAACGCTCCGTCTAACCGCAAGGAGAACTGGCCGTGCGCTGGCGTGTATTTGTCTTGCCCATCCTGCTTGCGAGTAGTGCTGTCCCTCTGACGTGGGGGCAGGCCGCTCCGTCACCCGACGCGCCGCCGGTGAGCAACTTTCCCGCCGACAATTCGCCGACCGAAGTCAATCCCAAAGAAACGCTGAAGGTGACTTCGAACCTGGTCAGCGAGTATTTCACGGTCCGCGACAAGAAGAACGCGCTCATCCCCTTTCTGACGAAGAATGACTGTTCGGTGTTTGAGGACAAACAGCAGCAGAAGCTCACCAGCTTCGTGGCCGAGTCGAACCAGCCCCTCACGCTGGGGATCCTGATCGATACCAGCGGCAGCCAGCAGTATGTTCTGCCCCTCGAGCAGCAGTCGGGTTCAGCTTTTCTCAAGCGCATCCTGCGGCCGAAGGACGAGGCGTTTCTGCTGAGCTTCGACGTCGGTGTGAACCTCGAACAGGATTACACCAGCGACGCGCGTCAACTGGAGCGCGCCATGAACAAGGTGCAGATCAACACGGCGGCGGGGGGCGGCTCCGTAGGCGTGCCGGGCATTGGGCAGGGGCCGGTGCCGACCATCGGCAGTCCCAAAGGGACGCTGCTGTACGACGCGGTGTACCTGGCTTCGCACAACAAGATGCGCTCGGAAACGGGCCGCAAGGCGCTGATCCTGCTCACGGACGGGGAGGACCAGGGCTCGGAGACGAAGCCGAAGCAGGCCATCGAAGCCGCGCAGAACGCCAACGCGATCATTTACGTGATCCTGATCGCCGACCGGGGCTTCTACTTCAACAGCGGATGGGGGATGGGCTACTCCGGCGACGCGTGGATGAAGCAAATGACCGAGGCGACGGGCGGCCACGTGATTAACGTCGGCAATAACGGCAAGAAGCTCGAAGATGCTTTCGATCAGATCGAGCAGGAACTGCGGACGCAGTACGTCGCGCAGTATGTGCCGGCAAACAAGTCGATGGATGGGCGGTTCCGGAAGATCGATATTGCCTGCCACGATTCGGACGGCGATCTGAAGGTCCAGGCGCGCAAGGGATATTTCGCGGTTGGCGATGAAGAGTGAGAAGAGCAGCGTTTAGCGGCAAGCGTATGGCGTTCGAGACAGTGTTGTTGAGAGAGAGTCTCTGGCGCTGCCGTTTACACCCTACATCCTATCCTCCGCTCACTGCTTCCTCTTTCGGAACCCTCGCCACTCCTCCGCGGTGATCTCCCAAACTTCGCTCAGCTGCCGGCCGGACACAAGGTTGCGCTCCTCAGTCCCAATCAATCGCATGCCGGTCTTTTCCGAGATGCGGCGGGAGGCCACATTCGCCACCGCCTTGGGAGCACGCAGGACCGGGAAGCCGAGGACATCGAACCAGTAGTCATTGACCGCGATGACCGCCTCGGTCATCAGGCCCTGTCCATGCCATTCCGGCGCCAGCCAAAATCCGCGGTGGTCCCGCTCGCCGCGGATCAGTCCGATGGCGCCCAGGATCCGGCCCGGCTCTTCCTTCCGGCGCAGGGTCCAGTGCCACTCATCGCCACGGGCCATCGCGGGTAAGGCGCGCTGGCGAATGTAACTCACCGCACCGTCGGGCGGGTAAGGCCAGGGAACGACGGCATTGAGATACTGCACGATCTCCCAGCGGGGAAAGATCTGCTGGATTTGCGCGGCATCTGCGAGCGCGAGCGGGCGAAGGATCAGCCGCGGCGTTTCGAGGGTGGGAGTCACGCAGACAACATAGCAGGGCGAGCGCGCCGGGCTCACCCGAGCATCATCACGGGTGGACGACTTTGCCCTCTCCCGGCTTAACGCTGCCGCAGTCCGAGCTGAGGTATTTCGTCTTCATCGTCATGTGCATGGTCATGCCCTGGGGAAAGGCCGCGCCGCTGGTCTTCATGTCCATGGAGCCATGACCGTTCTCGGGATCGTCGAAAAGCATTTCGAAATGGATATTCGTGGAATAGCCACCCTGGCTCGAACAGACCTCGTCGTAAGTAAGCTTGTGGCCGTCCTGGTGCAGGTTGGATTGAGTACACTCGGCGGCCCGCCGGCGCTGCTGCGCATTCCGGATCTCCTTCGTCCACGTATCGGGCGTGAAGCAGGCCTGCGTGACCGTGGATCGACCGCCCCCGCCCATGGCCCGGCCCATCGGGTTGTCCGGCGCTCCGGACATGGTCGTCGTGGTTTCGGTTTGCCAGAGGCCCATTTTGATCGGCGGCGGCGTGACAGGCGCATCTTGTGCGAGCGCCAAAGTAACGGAAGCAAGGACCGCGACGAGCGATGCGGCAGGGATCAGGCGAATTCTCATGGAGGGCTCCCTCGTGGGTGATCTTCAGGTGAGGAGCGTTATAGCACGGCTCGCGCTCGTGTGACTATGCGTGCCGATCGAGGTGACTCGAAACGCCGCCTCATTCAGCCCGGGAGTCTCGGCGGCCTCCTGGACGGCCAGTCCTCAGCGTTCGCGTGCGTTCTCGCGAGGTCCCTGGTTTTCGGGCCGTTTCCACGCGGGGGTGGGCCGCTGGCTCTCCGGCAAATCGCGGCCTTTCACGCGGTCATAGAGATAGGCATCGCTCACCGTCCCCAGCGCTTCGTTGTAAAGGGTCACCGAGCCGGTGACTTCCTTCAGCTCTTCGACGAAGGCATGAAGAGCTTTCAGCCGCTCGGCTGTGGCGGGAAATTCGGTCTTACTGGTCTTCAGGAATTTCTGGAACCCGCGGTCCACGAGGTGGGCGATTTCGCCGTTCATCACCAGGCCGGGGCGGACGATCATGCGCAGACCCGCGGCATTGTCCGCTTTTTCGACGACAATGGCGCAGCCGCCTTTCGAGATACGCTGCTGATTTGCGACCCCGCTGACGGGCTGAACATCGAATTGAAGCCGGCGGAGTTCACTGAGAACTCCATCCCACGTGCGCTGGCGCGGTTTCTTAAGCATGATGGCGGTTTTCCCGATGAAGGCACCAACCGCTACACTGAACCTAAGCGGGAGGCTGTAGTTTCAGGGTCGCACACGGGGGCGACGGCTGCAATCGACCGCTGCATCCATTAGTAATGAGCTCTGGATCGGGAATGGCAACACTCACCACAACCAGGACGACGACTCCGGGGTCGACGCTGCTCGATCGCATCGGGAACACGCCGCTGGTACGCCTGGAGCGCATCGCCGCGGAGCTGCCCGGCGTGCAGATCCTGGCTAAGGCGGAGTGGGCGAACCCGGGCGGATCGGTGAAGGATCGCGCCGCGGCCTCCATTGTGCTCGAAGCTATGCGCCAGGAGAAGCTGTGCCCGGGTATGCGGCTTCTGGATGCGACCAGCGGGAACACAGGCATTGCGTACGCCATGCTGGGGGCTGCGCTGGCCTTTCCCGTGACGCTTTGCATGCCGTCGAACGTTTCTCCCGAGCGCAAACGGATTTTGAACGCCTACGGAGCCGAGGTGGTCTGGACCGAGCCTGCGGAGAGCAGCGACGGCGCCATCCGGAAGGCGTGGGAACTGGCGAAGGATCCGCAGTATTACTACGCCGATCAATACAGCAACGAGGCCAACTGGCGGGCGCACTACGGCGGGACGGGCAGAGAAATCCTCGACCAGACCGGCGGGCAGATCACGCACTTCGTTGCGGGCCTGGGAACGAGCGGCACGTTCATGGGCGTGGCGCGGCGGCTGAAGGAAGCGAATCCGGCAATCGAGTGCGTCTCCATGCAGCCGGACTCGCCGTTTCATGGTCTGGAGGGGCTGAAGCACATGGCCACGGCGATTGTTCCGAAGATCTACGATCCCAGGCTCGCCGACCGGAACGTCGAGATTGAAACCGAAGCAGCGTACGCGATGGCGAAGCGTCTGGCGCGCACCGAGGGCCTGCTGGTGGGCATTTCAGCTGCTGCTGCAGTCGTGGCGGCGGTGCGGGTCGGCGAAGAACAGGCCGCGGCGGGAAAAGAAGCCGTGATTGTTACGATTTTGCCCGACGCGGCGGACAAATACCTGAGCGAACGGTTCTGGGAGGAATAGATTGCTTCGGCTGAGCCAGCAGGTCTACGACGCGATCCGCCAGCACGGCGAGGAAACGTATCCCCATGAGTGCTGCGGCGTGTTTCTCGGCCGATTCGTGATCGAGGACGGCGGGGCCGTGAATGACGTTGAGGATGCGATCCGCGCCGGGAATACCCGAACCGACTCGGCCCACAATCGCTACAACATCGCGCCGCAGGAGCTGGTGAAGATCCAGCGCATTGGGCGCGAGAGGGGGCTTGAGATTGTCGGGTTCTACCACTCGCACCCCGATCATCCGGCGCAGTGGTCCCCAACCGACTTCGCCGAGGCCCACTGGCTGGGCTGCAGCTACGTGATTACAGCCGTCGAAAAGGGCGCGGCGCGGCAGACGAATTCGTTTCTGCTGGCCGGATCGACTGAGGACGATAAGGCCTTTCAAAACCAGCAGATCGAGGTGACTGGCCAGCTCGATCCCGGATTCGAGCCCGAGCCGGAGGCAGACAGCGCGCCGGGTTTTGTTGCACAATAGAAAGTGAAGATGGCGAACCTTCCCGAGACCGGCTTCGAGCGCATGCCTTCTGCGGCGCTGTGTTGCTGTCTCTGTACCATGGCACGACGCCCGTCGTGCCGCTAGCGCCTCTTCGTCTCCTTTTCTGAACCGATCGCAGTCCCTAACCCAAGGACAAGCTATGACTATCGAAATTCCTACCCCTTTGCGGGTGTATGCGGGCAATCAGTCCAGCGTGAATGTGGACGGAACCACCGTTTCGGATGCTGTCTCGGAGCTGATCTCGCGCTATCCGGACTTTCGCAAACACCTTTACAACCCGGACGGCAAACTGCGCTCGTTCGTCAACCTGTATCTCAATGACGAAGACGTGCGGTATTTGCCCGAGCGCGAAGGGAGCACCGTGAAGAGCTCCGACACGCTCACCATCATCCCCTCCATCGCCGGCGGGTGCTAGCCGCACGGCGGACGCGGCTTCGCCGCAAGGCTAAACCTGGCGCTACGCTCCCTGGCAGCACGTGCGTCTCCTGCAATTGGCGCGAACCGCACAGACCGGGACGACCTGTCCCTTGCACCGCGCATGACACAAGCCGCATCCTTAAGGAACACCATGGCCACGATCACCGAACCTGTTACCCTCCCGCAGCTCTCCACCGAAGAAATGGCGCGCTATTCGCGCCACCTGATCCTGCCCGAGGTGGGCATGGAGGGGCAGCAGAAGCTGAAGGCGGCGAAGGTGCTGTGCGTCGGCACGGGCGGCCTGGGTTCGCCCCTGGCGTTCTACCTGGCGGCAGCGGGCATTGGAACGCTGGGGCTGGTGGACTTTGACGTCGTCGATTCCAGCAATCTGCAGCGGCAGATCATTCACAGCACGAAGGACGTGGGCCGGCCGAAGATCCAATCCGCGACCGAGAAGCTCACCGCGCTGAATCCGTTCCTGAACGTGGTGCAGCACGAGACGATGCTGACGAGCCAGAACGCGCTCGAGATCGTTTCGCAGTACGACATCATCGCCGACGGCACCGACAATTTCCCCACGCGCTATCTGGTCAACGATGCCTGCGTACTGACGGGCAAGCCCAATTCCTATGCATCGATCTTTCGTTTCGAAGGGCAGGCCAGCGTCTTCGCGACGGAGGAAGGCCCATGCTACCGCTGCCTGTACCCGGAACCGCCACCGCCCGGCCTGGTCCCGTCGTGCGCTGAAGGCGGGGTGCTGGGGATCCTGCCCGGACTCCTCGGGGTGATCCAGGCGACAGAAGTGATCAAGCTGATCCTCGGCAAGGGCGAGCCGCTGATCGGCCGGCTGCTGCTGGTGAATGCGCTCGACATGAAGTTCCGCGAGCTGAAGCTCAGGAAGAATCCGGAATGCCCGGTGTGCGGGAAGAACCCCACCGTGACACAATTGATCGACTATCAGCAGTTCTGTGGCATTGTTCCGGAGGCAAAGGTGGCAGCAGAAAAGAACGGCATCCCGCAAATGAGCGTGACCGAGTTGAAGCAGAAACGCGATGCCGGCGAAGATGTTTTCGTTCTCGACGTGCGCGAACCGTACGAGTATCAGATTGCGCAGATTGGCGGGCACCTGATCCCACTGGGCGAGCTGCCCAATCGCCTGGGTGAGCTGGATCCAGCGCGAGAGATCGTGGTGCAGTGCAAGTCCGGTGGACGCAGCCAGCGCGCGGCAGAGTTCCTGGCGCAGAACGGCTTCAAAAAGCTGCACAATCTGGCGGGCGGGATTACGGCGTGGGCCAACGAGATCGATCCCGACGTGGCGAAGTACTAAGGCGCACCTCGGAGCAATTCCGGAGAGATCGGGCGCGACGCGGCGTTCGCACTAGCCCCACACATTGACGAGAAACTCTGTGTAGGGGTCTCCGGCAATCTGCAGCAGGGTGGAGCGGAACGCGTCCTTATCGATTTTGAGCAGAGCGGCGGCAGCGTCGATCGTCTTGTTGGCGCGATCCTGGGCGGCCTGATCGGTGCTGTCGGCGGCATCTTCGATGAGCGAAGCGATTTCCTGGGCTCCGCGCAGGGAGCAGGGCGCGAGATTGACACAGTAGCTTCCCAGATAGATCCACGCCAAAGCCTGGCTTACGCAGTCGACCACGTAATTGAAATCGAAGTTGGTGCGAATGGTGAGATCGATTGGATCCGACCAGGCCAGCTCTGCAATTGTGGTGACGCCTTCATCGCGAAAGCGCTCCGCATTGCTTTTGGATACGCCCTGGAGTTTCTCCAGCTCATTGCCGGTTTCCTGGTCGTCGCCCAGCTTTAGCTGCTGAGTGCCGATGCGACGGGCAATCATGAAGAGCGTTTTGGTGGGGAAGGCACCCAGAAAGAAAGCGAGCGGGATGGCCGCGGGAATGCCGTAGATCGTGCCGTTGGTGGTGTCTTT
>DASZYN010000367.1:0-2729 GCA_035545435.1 Acidobacteriaceae bacterium
CTCAATCACCGTCGCTCCCGGTTCGCTCTGCGTCCCGGACTCGACCTTTTCGAACTTATCGCCCGCAATCACCACCGTGGTCGGTCCCAGCATCTTGCCGGCGGCACTGTCGAACAAACTGGGGCAATGAACCACCGTCACAGCGGCCGTCGTGTCCTGACCCATCGCCACAGCAACCGGCAAACAAGCGCCAATCAACACAGCAGCCCCCACCAAACGAATCACTCTCATCCGTCTCTCCTCATCGGCATTCCACCGCGCGCAGTCAGGCGTTCCTATTGCCTATTGCCTATTGCCTGTTGCCTATTGCCTACCTTTCAGAATCCCGCCGCCTCCGCCTTCTTCTCCGGCAGCAGCTTCGTCGCCTTCTTCAGCAAATCCGCCTCATGCTCCAGCGCGGCGGAAACGCGCCCGATCTGCTCATCCGCCTCGCTCCATTTCTTCTGCTCGATCGCTTCACGCACGCCCGGAATCGTCTTCACGCCATAGCCCGTGTAAAAGCCCGGCGCGTACAGCACATGCTCAAACCACGGCCGATTCGGCAATCCCCGCTGATCGGTCAGCAGGCGTTCGCTGCGGATCAAATCGGCATTCAGCCCCTCCGACGCAGTGCCATTCGCCGCACCAAAGGCCTGATCGAACGCCTTCGCCGCATCGGTCAAGTCGTCCGATGCCTGATCCAGCGGCGCGAAGTTCAGATACGGCGGAATCGCCTCCGTCGGCGGTGCCACCATCGGCTTCTTCGGATCGTAGAGCGCCTTGTACACCCCATCGGCGATCTCCTCGTCGCGCTCCTTGGCCTCGTCGCGTTTCTCGTTCAGCAGCGTCTTCAACTGCGTGTCATACATGTGTACCGTATCCGCCAGATCCCCGAACTGGAACGGCAGCATGTCCGCATCCGCCATACGCATCACCATCGTGCCGGCCGTTTGCGCCAGCGCCCGACCATAACTGAAGTCCGTGTCGGAGAAATGCGTGTACCAGTAGAAGTCGTCATAGACGGAGTGGTACTGCCCGCCCCCATCATCCTCGCCGCCGTATCCGAAATTCACGCTGGCCACGCCGAGGTGATCGATGAACACGGTGTAGTCCGAGCCCGAGCCCAGCGCTGGAATCCGCAGATCCGCCCGCGTGCGAATCTCATGGCGGTCCTGAGCTTTCGCGCGCGACATATCCACCAGCCGAACGCGTTTCCACACATTCATGCCCGTCTCGGGATCCTGAATGTCTTTCGCAACGTCGTTCACAAAGTTTTCCAGCGAATGCGATCCCTCCGCCCGAAAGTAGCCGCGCCCATTGCCATCGGAGTTGAAATAAACCACCGCGTGCTGCTTCAGCTCATCCGCGTGGGTCTCGGCCCACTCCGTCGAGCCCAGCAGCGCCGGCTCCTCGCCATCCCACCAGCAGTAGATGATCGTTCGATCCGGCTGCCAGCCCTGCTTCAGCAACTCGCCGAACGCGCGCGCCTCTTCCAGCTCAGGACTCGCTCCCGAAATTGGATCCTCCGCGCCATTCACCCACGCATCGTGGTGGTTCCCGCGGATCACCCACTCATCGGGATACTTCTTTCCAGGAATCTTCATGATTACGTCGCGCAGCGGCTTGCGATCCCAGTTGAAGCTCAACGCCAGGTGCGCTTTCACCGTGCTCGGCCCAACATGATAGGTAAACGGCAAGGCGCCGCGCCATGATTCGGGCACGACCTCTCCACCCAGAGCTTTCAGAAACGGTATCGCATCGGCATACGAAATCGGCAGCACCGGAATCTTCGTAATGGTCTGCACCTGGTCCAGCGGAATCAGCTTCACACCCGCCACTGCGCCCACTCCCGGCGTCTGCGGATCGCCCGGATACACCGGCATGTCCATCACGCTGCCGCGCTGCGCGCCCTCCGCCGGCCGGGACGGCCCCTCGGGATAGGAATCGCCGCGATAGTAGCCGTCTTCGTGCGGGTCGGAATAAATGATGCATCCCACCGCACCATGCTCAGCAGCCACCTTCGGCTTGATGCCGCGCCAGCTCATGCCGTAGCGTGCAATCACGATGGCGCCCTTCACCGAAACACCCATCCGGTCCAGTTCGTCGTAGTCTTCGGGCCGTCCGAAATTCACATACACCAGCGGTGCCGTCACGTCCCCGTCACGCGAATACGCGTTGTACGTCGGCAGTTGCTCGGCGGTCTGTGCCGACGTCGGATCCACACCGATCGCCGGCTCCTCCAGCTTCGCCGTGAACGGTGTCGCCCCCAGCAGCTCCAGCTTCCGCGACTTCGGCGTTGGGAACAGCGCCGAAAACTCCTCGATCTGCGCGTTCAGGCCATACGATTTCAGCTGCGCCACAAGCCATTCGGCATTGTCCTTGTCATAGGGCGACCCCACGTGATGCGGCCGCGCCGAAAGCCGCCGCATGTTCTCGCGAATGTGATCGCGATCCGGCAGCTCACGAAACTTCTGCTCCCAGCTGACCTCTTTTGCGGAATCCTCGGGAGTGTAGCCGCGCAGGTTGTGCCCTGCATCAACGGCATACGCAGTCACTGCAAACAGACAGACAGCACCAATCGCCAGACGCATACGGTGTTCCTCACAGGGCAAATTGAATAAGTTACTGGGGAAGTGACAGATTGCAGATTGCGTGAACCCAACACTATAGACCAACCGGTTGCACCGCAGCGATCCCAGGCCCGATATAACGAATTCTTCTTCCGCCGATGCAATTTGCGCCCTTGGCGA
>DASZYN010000368.1:0-6385 GCA_035545435.1 Acidobacteriaceae bacterium
AGCTCGGCCACGCGCATGCCGAATTGCTCGGCGACGGCGCGCTGGATCGATTCGATGGTGATCTTGCGCACCTGGGTATCGATGAACTGCTTGAGGCACTGCTGCGCGGTGGGCAGCGTGATCTCGAGGCCATTCAGGCCGCACCATGCGATGAGCCGCACCAGCGCGCCTTCCAGCTCGCGCACGTTGGTCCGCACATTTGAGGCAATGAACAACGCCACATCCATGGGCAGCGGCTGCGGCAGGTGCTCGTTCTCCGCTTTCTTCTGCAGGATGGCGACCTTGGTTTCCAGATCGGGCGGCTGGATGTCCGCGATGAGCCCCCACTCGAAGCGGCTGCGCAGGCGGTCCTCCACCTCGGCCAGCTCGCGCGGCGGCCGATCGGAAGCGATGACGATCTGCTTCATGTTCTCGTGCAGAGCGTTGAAGGTGTGGAAGAACTCTTCCTGGGTGCGTTCCTTCTGCGAGAGGAACTGAATGTCGTCGATGAGCAGCAGATCCACGGTGCGGAAGCGGTCGCGGAAGCTGGTCATCTTGTCGAAGCGCACCGAGCTGATCATCTCGTTGGTGAACTTCTCGGCCGAGACATACGAAATGGACGCGCCCGGCTGGCGCAGCTTCACTTCGTGACCGATGGCGTGCATCAGATGCGTCTTGCCCATGCCCACGCCGCCGTAGAGGAAGAGCGGGTTGTAGGCTTTCGCGGGGCTTTCGGCGACGGCCATGGCGGCGGCGCGCGCGAACTGATTGCCGGGGCCGCAGACGAAGGCGTCGAACGTGTAGCGGGCGTTCAGCTGCGCGGCCGTCGACCAGTCGAAACGAGCCTGTTGCGGGCCAACGGGCTGTGCCGGCCGGGCGCCGCCGCCGTTGTGCAGGTTCGGGATCGCCGTCGAGGAGGATGGTGCGAAGCCGCCGTCTTCGCGCACGCGCGGAATGGTGGGATCCTCATCGGGAGTAATGAAGGCGACGTCGTCAAATTCGAGATGCAGATTCTCGATCGCTTCCTGAATGAGATCGCCGTAGCGATCGCCGACATGTTTGAACTCGGGAGTCGGGATGCGCACGTACAACATGCGCTCGCGCGTGTAGCTGTAGCGCGTCGGTTTCAGCCAGGTATCGAACGATTGCCGGTTCACCTTCTTTTCGAGCGCAGCCAGGATTTGAACCCAGGGATTGAGAGCAACAGAAGGTGTAACGGCAAATGACATGCGCAATCCTTTTGTGACAAACGCCCGGGAGCAGAAGTGACCGCTGGCGCCGCAGGCCGAAATGCGGAAATGCCCAAGGTGATCCCTGGAGTGTGGAAACAGGGCGAATGCAGGGGCAATTCTTTACTGGCCGGGAGTGGCTCCGATCAGTCACGCATCGGAGCGACGGTCAAATTTCTTCCGACAACCGCAGGGCGTCGAAAAAATCTTAAGTGAACGTTGCCGATAGTAGCACAGCCGAAGGCGAAGAGAAGCGACATCGGAACAGAAAAATTTCTCACGCACGAAAGTTGCACAGATGCTGGTGAAAAAAGTAAGAGAGCGCGATTTTTGCGGGCAAATATGCGATCAGATATACTCAATACTTGCCGCGATGAGGCGTGTTCTGTGTCATTGCGCGGCCAATCCGAGCTGTTGCGCGTCCGCGAAAAATGAACGAAGCGACGCGATGCGCATCCAGGCGAAATCGAAGAAGTTGAGGAGAGAAGTTTTTCCATGCCCAAGCGTACGTTTCAACCCAATCGCCGCAGCCGTTCGAAGACGCACGGCTTCCGCAGCCGCATGAAGACGAAGAGCGGCGCCGCGGTCCTCTCGCGCCGGCGCGCCAAAGGCCGCAAGCGTGTCTCGGTCAGCGCAGGGTATCGCGACTAGATTCACGGATTTCATCCTCTCAACCCGGCCGCGGATCGCATGGCCGCCACTCCCCCAGGATTGCGACAGAATGAAGATATGCCGGAGGCAAGGTTGGACTGGCGCAGCGCCCGTCTGCGGAAACACGCTGACTACCAACGCGTGTATCGCGACAGCCGCCGGCACACCTCCGCGTCCATGAGCTACTTCTTCCGTGCACGATCGAGCGAGGAAGGGGCGGGCGCACAGCCCCGGGTGGGCCTGACTGCGGGACGAGTTCTGGGCGGCGCAGTGGAACGGAATCGCATCCGCCGGCGTATGCGTGAAGCAGTGCGCCTGCACCTGAGCGAATTGCCGCCGCGCGTCGATGTGGTGCTGCATCCGCGCAAAAGCGTTCTCGAGATCGAGTTTGCGCGTCTGGAGAGCGAAGTGGCGCGTGTCTTTGCCAGTGTGACGGCCGGTGCGGAGGCAAAAAAGTGAAGACGAGCCCGATGCAGCAGCTTCGCAGGGTGCGATCGACCGCGGCACGCGCATGGCTGGCACTTTACAAGCAAGCCGTTTCGCCATCCCTTCATGCCATTGCACCCGGCGCCTGCCGCTTTCAGCCAACGTGTTCTGAATATGCAGCGATCGCGGTCGCCGAGCATGGCATGCTGCGCGGCGGCCTGATGGCGCTGGGACGTTTGCTGCGGTGCCACCCCCTGAGCCGAGGTGGCTTTGATCCGGTTCCCGCGAAGGACAGCGCTTCGCACATTCACCCAACCAGCAGCGCAATTTCCTGCGTTCCGCAGACAGACAGGTAACGGAAGTCTTGGCAGAGATACAAAATCCCAATCAGCAGAGCGGCGGCGCTTCCGGTGGCGGCGGCGGTGGCGACATGCGTTCGCTCTTCGGCTTCATGGTCGTTTTTCTGATCATGGTGATTGCCTTTCAGTACTTCTCGCCGAAGAAGCCGGAGCAGGTGGCCCAGCAGCAGAAGAGCCAGCCCGCGCAGACCCAGCCAAGTGCGCCAGCGCCGGTACCAGCGAGCGCCGGCTCGACTCCGCAACCGGCTTCCGGCCATGGTCATGCGGCGCCCGCGGATGCTGCTGCGGTGCAGTCTTCGGCTGAATCCGACACGGTCGTCGAGAACGAGCTTTACCGCATCACCTTCACCAATCGCGGCGGAGCGGTGAAGTCCTGGCTCCTGAAGAAGTACAAAGACGACACGCAGAAGGCCCCGCTGGATCTGGTGAATCACGCGGCGGCCGCGAAGTTTGGTTTGCCGCTGTCGCTGTTCACCTATGACGCCAGCCTGAAGAACCGGCTCAACTCCTCTCTCTATGTTCCGTCGCAAACCGGAACCGTCAGCGTGGCGGGAAGCGGTTCGAAGACACTCACGTTCGACTACTCCTATGGCGGGCTCGTTGTCCGCAAGACCTTCCACTTCGACTCCAGCTACGTGATCGGCGCCGACTTTTCCGTCACGCAGAATGGCGCGCCGGTCACCGCGCTGCTGGCCTGGCCCTCCGGACTCGGTGATCAGACCACGCTGCAGGGCTACGCCGGGGCAACGTTCGCTTCCTCGCAAAACGGCAAGACCGATGAAACTGCCGCCAAGAAGGTTGTGGGCGGCGATACCCTGCGCGGCTCGTTCGATTATGCAGGCGTCAGCGACCTGTATTTCGCGGCGGTCTTTATGCCGACGTCGCCGGCCGACACGGCCGTGGTCACACAGCATGAAACGCTGGACGTGCCGAAGAATCCGGAGCACCCCGATCCGAAGGCCGTCGATCAGATGCCGCTGCTGGGAGCGGCCGTGGGCTCGGTTGGTGGCGGCGCGTTCAGCACGCGGCTTTTCGTCGGCCCCAAGCTTCTGGATCTGCTCGACTCGGTTCATACCACCACCGGAGAAAACCTCGAGCACGTGGTGAGCTTCGGCTGGTGGGGCTGGATCGCCAAGCCCATGCTGCTGGTGCTGCGCTTCTTCGTCACGCACGGCATCCCCAACTGGGGCTGGGCGATCCTGATTCTCACGCTCATCCTCAACGTCGCGATGCTGCCGACGCGCGTGATGATGATGAAGTCTTCGCTCAAGATGCAGCGCATCCAGCCGCAGATGGATGCCATCAAGGCGAAGTACGCGAAATATAAAACCACGGACCCGCGCCGCCAGGAAATGAACAAGGAGATGTTCGACCTGCAGCGGAAAGAGGGCGTGAATATGTTCGGCGGCTGCCTGCCGATGCTGCTGCAGTATCCGCTGCTGTTCGGTTTCTACCGGATGCTGGAGTACGCCATCGAGCTGCGCCAGGCGCACTGGCTCTGGCTGACCGATCTCTCCGCGCCCGACGCGATGCACATCCTGCCGCTGTCCGTGATCGTCTCGATGTTCCTGTCGCAGTTTTTTACGCCTTCGCCAGGCATGGACCAGAAGCAGCAGCGCATGATGGCCTTCATGATGCCGGCGGTTTTCGGTGTCATGATGTGGAACATCGGCTCCGGTGTGGCGCTGTACTGGGCGGGCAGCAACCTGCTCGGTGTGGCGACCCAGATGGTGATGAACCGCACCAGCATGGGCGTTGAGATGCGTGCGATTGCCGCGAAGCGTGCCGCGAAACGCGGAGCCAAAACCATCAACGCCCGGCGTTAAATTGCGACCACGGCGGAATCAGTGGCTACAGCATCGTCAACGTGATCTAATAACTCCGGGACCGGTTCACTAATAGCTCAATGCCGATTGACGATTACTCCGCCGCCGCACAAAAAATCGCAGAATTCCTGAACAGCCTGATCCATCTGGGCCGTCTGCGCCTGAAGTTTCGTATCACTGCGGGGCCGGGCGCTGCGGATCCCGCCGGCCTGGAGGCGCGCGAAATCTATGTGGAGTTAGCCGGCCCGGATACCGGGCTGCTCACCCAGCGTGGAGGCGAACTGCTGCGCGCCCTCGAGCACGTCGCAGCCAAAGTGCTGCGGCTTGAGAATGAGGAACACGACAAGGTTTCCTTCGACGCTGAAAACTTCAAGGCTCTGCGCGCGCGCGAACTGAAGCTGGCAGCCGAGACTGCCGCGGAGCGCGTTCGCCGCACCGGACAGCCCTACAGCTTTGCGCCCATGAGTTCCCGCGAGCGACGGATGCTGCACCTGGCTTTTCGCTCCTATACCGATCTTGAAACGGCTTCGTCCGGCGAAGGCCTGAGGCGCTTCGTTGTCGCGTACCCGAAGGGGTATGAGCGCCAAGACGCCAGCCCGCGAGAGAGCCGCTTTTCCGGACGCCGCCGCTAACGAAAAGCCAGGACAGAAAGCAGATCCACTCAACTCGCGGCTAATTTGCCGGTCGCGCCAAATGCGGGCGCGACCAATTCAGAAGGCTCGCTCAGGATGCAGCCTCATCCACAAACAAGAGAACGGGAGTCGATCGCGCAGGAGACGATCGTTGCTATCTCCACTCCGCCCGGGCGTGGAGGAATCGGCATCGTGCGGCTCTCCGGGACGCATGCGCTTCCGATTGCCCAGGGCCTCGTCCGCAGTTCCACGACATTCGAGCATGCGCGCGCACGCGTTGCCGATGTTGTCGATCCCGAGCATGAACAGAAAATTGACGAAGCTGTTGTTACCTATTTCGCGCGCCCGAATTCTTATACGGGCGAGGATCTGGTCGAGATCGCCGCGCACGGTTCACCCGTAGTTCTGGAACTGCTGGTGCGGATGGCGCTGCGGGCAGGAGCAAGGCTGGCCCGGCCCGGCGAGTTCACGGAACGCGCGTTTCTGGCGGGCCGCATCGATCTGACCCAGGCAGAAGCGGTGCGCGACCTGATCGAAGCGCAGACCCTCCACCAGGCACGCATCGCCGCCGAGCAGATGGGTGGGGCACTGTCGCGTCGCATCCAGCCTGCGAAACAAAACCTGGTCAATCTGATTGCGCTTCTCGAAGCCGGCATCGATTTTGCCGAAGACGACGTCGAAGTCACGCCCGATCTGGAAATTGTCACACGCACGGATACGATTTCCGGCGAGCTCCAGTCGATCGCGCGCTCCTTTGATTATGGGCGCCTGGTGCACAGCGGATTGCGTTTGGCCATCGTGGGCCGTCCCAATGTCGGCAAATCGTCGCTGTTTAATTGCCTGCTCGAGCGGGAGCGCGCCATCGTGACAGCGCAGCCTGGAACCACCCGCGACCTCGTGAGCGATCGTCTTTCAGTCGGCGGGATTCCTGTGGAACTTGTGGATACTGCCGGCCTGCGAGAAGCGAAGAACGAAGCCGAGGCGATCGGGATCCGCAAATCCCGCGAGATGCTGGCCGATGCGGACATCGTGATGGTCGTGCTCGATGCTTCGGTTCCACTGCGCGACGATGAGCGCGAGCTGATCGCGTCGCTCGAGGGACGCCGCGCTCTCATCGTCCGGAATAAATCCGACCTGAACGACAGCTCCGAGTTGGATTCGGAACTTCCGTTGCCCTGCGTAGCGACTTCAGCGCTGAGCGGAGCGGGAATTCCGGAGCTGCGCGAAGCGCTGGCCGAATCGGTCCGCAATCCCGGAGCGGAAGGCGAATCCGGCGTCCTTAC
>DASZYN010000369.1:0-2141 GCA_035545435.1 Acidobacteriaceae bacterium
GTCCTCATCGGCATCGTCGTCTCCGCAATTCCCCCCGGAGAAGCAACCAGCAAACTCGGCTTCGAGATGCAGTTGCTGATCGGCACCGTGATCTCAATCCTCATCGGGTTGGCGCTCTACTGGCGCGGCGCACGCGCGAAGAACAGAGTTTAGAGTTTGGAGTTTAGAGTCGGCTTCAAACTCTAATCCCTAAACTCTAAGCTCTCGCTCCTGTACGCTCTCCGCTGAACGCTATACGCTAACAAAGATGCAACGTCTCCTCGAGGGCTACACCCGATTCCGCCGCGACGTCTTCCCGCAGCACCGTGACCGCTTCCGCCTGCTCGCCGACCGCCAGCAGCCCGATGTGCTCTTCATCACCTGCGCCGATTCGCGCATCGTCCCCGACCTGATCCTCCAGACCGAGCCGGGCGACATGTTCCTCTGCCGCGCTGTCGGCAACATCGTTCCCCCGCACGGCTCCATGCCCGGCGGCATCTCTTCCACCATCGAATACGCGGTCGAGGTCCTGCACGTCCGCCACATCATCGTCTGCGGCCATTCCGACTGCGGCGCCATCAAGGCGGTCCTGCCCAGGGACAACACCGACACCCGCGACCACAGCAAGCTGCCTCAGCTGCCCCTCACGTCAAAATGGCTTGGCTACATCGAGCCCGCCTGGAAATATCTGCCCCCCGGCACTTCTCGCGACGATCAACGCGCCCTCCACACGGCGCTCATCCACGCCAACGTTATCGCGCAGCTCGAAAACCTGAAGACACATCCCGAAGTCGCACGCGCCGTCGCCCACAGCGAATTGCAAATCCACGGCTGGTACTACGACATCCTCACCGGAAACGTCGAAGCGTTCGACCAACAGGAACGCCGCTTCCTCGCGCTCGAAGACTGGGCAGCCGCCAACCCAAAAAAGTCCTGAACCCCAGCCGTTGAGCACTGAATCCATTGAACTGGTATGGCGTTTCGGAGACCCTTCAGGTTGTCATCCCGACCGAAGCGCAGCGGAGCTTGAGGGACCTGCTTTGTTCCCCGCATCATGGCTAAAAGAATTTTAGAAAGATGGCACAACGAGTTCTCGGACAGGAGAAGGTGATGCGGCAGAACCTGGATTCCAGCCTCGCCCTGCTCGCCCGTACCCCGGCCTCACTCGACGCGCTGCTGCGCGGCCTGCCTGACGCTTGGACCCTGCGCAATGAAGGCGACGGCACCTGGACCGTGCGCGACGTCGTCGCCCACCTGGCGGACCTCGAACGCACCGACTGGATGCCGCGCGTCCAACGCCTCCTCGATTGCGGCGAAACGCGTGCCTTCGATCCCGTCGATCGCCAGGCCTTCCGCCGTAACGCACGTGGCAAATCGATGGCGCGACTGCTCGGCGAGTTCGCGCGTCGTCGCCAGAAGAATCTCAGAGATCTGCGCACGCTGAAACTCACTGCGCCCGATTTCGGCCGCCGCGGTCAGCACCCATCACTGGGTCGCGTGACCCTCGCGGAATTGCTCGCCGCATGGACCGTGCACGATCTGACCCACCTGCACCAGATCACCCGCATCCTGGCGCATCAGTATCGCCAAGCGACAGGCCCGTGGGAACGGTATCTGGGCGTGCTCCAGTGCAACGGACACAGCGCCTCGGCCTGAATCGCGCCTCGCAGGTGGAAACCTTCCGGGCTTTTGTAACAGGGCACGACCTCGGTCGTGCCGACACGGCTCAACGTGAATCGGGCTTTAGCCCCTGCGGCTTTTCGGCGCAGCGTCTTTGCTTTCCGGCCCTAAACCGCCGCCAGCTCGCGTTTTTCTTCCTTCACCCCGCCAAGCCCCGCTCGCCATCGCGTCCACACATACCAAATCAAACACGCGGTCGCGCTCCACGCATACACCGGCGAACTCAGCGGCACCTTCATCAGCAGCAACAGCACAGCCGCCGCATTGACGACCGCCAGCCACGGGGTCCATCGCCGGCCGGTCCGCACGGAACACACGTGCATGATCGCCGGAAGCATCAACAGCTGATCGAACGGCCACGAATAGGGCGACACCATCGTTGACACCAGCAGCAACGCCGCGCCGTCGATGCGCCAGTGCCACACATGGCGCCGCCGCCAGTAGTAGCGCGCGCCCAGCGCCAGCCCCAGCACCGAAGGAAT
>DASZYN010000370.1:0-1994 GCA_035545435.1 Acidobacteriaceae bacterium
TCAGATCCTATGACGATTGGCGGATAGCGACACGCGCTGCTTTTGCTGTGGCAAAGTGTGGTTGCTGACACCACTCTCATTGGAGGCAATCATGCTCGTCATCGCTGACCGACCCGCTACGCGTGCCACCATCCGAACGGATATTGGCGCAATTTTCGTGTCGTTGGAACTGAGTAAGTCGATCTGGCTGATCACGGCGCTGTCGCCGGGTGGCGGCGAGAAGATGTCGAAGCATTCGGTTTCGGGCGGTGACATTTGCGGACTGCTTGCGCACTTTGCGCGGCTTCGCGAGAAGGCACGGGCGCGCACCGGCAAGCATTTTACGGTCATCGTCATCCACGAGGCAGGGCTCGACGGCTTCTGGATCGATCGCGTGCTTTGCAAGGAGAATGGGATTGAAAGCCACATCGTCGATCCGGCATCGATCGCGGTCCCGCGCCGGTCTCGCCGTGCCAAGACCGACGGGATCGATGGCGAGACGCTGGTGCGTGCGCTGCTTGCCTACAAACGAGGCGAACCGCGCGTCTGCACCATGCTGCGGGTCCCGACGCCGGAGGAAGAGGATCGCCGCCGCATCTCGCGTGAGCGGAAAGTGCTGACCGCCGAGCGCGTACGACACGTCAACCGCATCAAGGGGCTGCTGTTCAGCCAGGGCGTCACTGGCTACGAACCGCTGCGCCGTGATCGACGCAAGCGGCTGGAGGAACTTGAGACCGGCGATGGTCGCACACTGCCCGCTCACCTGAAAGGCCAGTTGTGCCGCGAACTCGACCGGCTCGAACTGCTGCTCGAGCAGATCAAGGCGGTGGAGGTCGAACGCGACACGCTGCTTGCCGCGGAGCGAACTGACGCTGTCGCGCCGGGCCCGCTGGCTATGCTGCTCGACATCAAGGGGATCGGTCCCGAGTTCGCCGCCGTGCTTGGGACCGAAGGGCTGTTTCGGCACTTCGACAACCGGCGACAGGTAGCGGCCTATGCGGGACTGGCGCCGACACCCTGGCGGAGTGGATCGATCGATCGTGAACAGGGCATCTCGAAAGCCGGCAATCCCCGGCTGCGCGCCACGCTGATCCAGCTCGCCTGGCTATGGTTGCGACACCAGCCGGGCTCGGCTCTGTCGCGCTGGTTCCAGGAGCGGGTGAAGCGCAATGGCGGCCGTCTGAGAAAGACGATGATCGTTGCGCTCGCACGAAAGCTGCTGGTGGCGCTGTGGAAATACGTGACCGCTGGCGTCATCATCGAAGGTGCGGTGAGGAAAGCTGTTTGAGCAGTCGCCCCAGCATATTCCAATCCCCAGGACCCGATCAGTCCTGCGGATCCAGGTGGACGAACCGTCGTTAACCATGGCCCAAGCGCCGGAACTCAGAATGGTCTCGTCTTCCTGAGCCCCTGCCCGCCGCACGCGGGATTATGGTGCAGCCGCCCGCAGCGGCGACCGAATGTGAGGTTGATCGTGCTCGGAGACGAGCCGCGTCATGCAATTGGGGCCAGACCTGAATCCTGGAAGCCAAAAGGAACCTGCCAATGTTGTCCTGAAACACGCGGCGTCCTCCCCCTTGACCCCGAACTCGTCATGTGGGGTTAACAGACGATTATCCCCCCTCCGCCTCGCATTCGCTCGGCGCCTCCCCCCGCTTCGCGGGTGGCGGATGGGCGCCGAGCCGGCGGCCAGGGCCTATCCTCTCCCTCACGAAGTGAAGGAGAGGTGTCCGCGAAGCGGACGGAGAGGGGGTAGAAAAGCAACAATTAACGCGAGTTCAGAGCCGTGCCCGTTAGGGCGCGGCGTGCTCGCCCAGCGAAGAATCTCTCATTACCTATCGAAGGGCTTGTCCCGTCAGGCTCACGCCCTCACACGTCGCCTATCGCGCCGGGGTGCGCCCTCGGCGCCGCTTTCATTGGCGGGCTTGTTGCGCAACGGACCGATCCGCGCGACCACGTCGGCCACCGTCGGCCGCCCGGCTTTCGTGTGCGAATCGAGCGCTTCGCGCATCGCT
>DASZYN010000371.1:0-2925 GCA_035545435.1 Acidobacteriaceae bacterium
AACTACAGCGGCGTGACCGTTTCCAACACGAGCAGTCTCTTTGGATACGTCACCAGCTATCGCGATCCGCGCATCATCCAGCTTGGCGGGAAACTGAACTTCTAGGCCCGTCTTCGTGATCAATCGGCCGGGATTCCGACAGGGTCCCGGCCACTTTTCTTGATGCCTGCGCAGGTTCGCTTCACAATTCTGGCCAGTTCTGCGCGATCCCTTCCCTTCTGCCTTACGGACCCCTGTTTCATGTGTGAGAATCGACCCGTGAAATCCTCCATTACAAAATTCACTCTGAATCTTGCCCTGAGCTATGCCCTCCTCTCCGTCTCTCTTGTCGCAGCCAGCGCGCAAACCGCCGCGACTCGGCCTCCGCTGATCCCACAACCCCGCGAGTTCGCCTCCCGTCCCGACGTTTCCCTTTCCGGCGGAGTTCGCATTCTCGTACCTGGGGGGAATTCCGACGATCGCTTCGCAGCGAAGACCCTGAATGAAGCGCTGAAGGCTCGGGGTGTCCGCGTATCCGAATCAGCCTCCGCCCTCCGGATTTGGCTTCTGCGCGACGACACCGCCGCGGCCCGGCGAGTACTGCATCGCGAGAAGATGCCTTTCGACGCCGCAATGCAGCCCGAAGGCTATGTACTCGTCGCCAGCCCGCACGAGGCTTTCGTGATTGCCCACACCTCTGCCGGCGTCTTCTACGGCGCGCAGACCCTCATCCAGCTTGAGCGCCGCGGTGGCGCGGGTCCGGTCCTTCAGGGTGCTGCGATTCGCGACTGGCCCGCCATGCGCTGGCGTGGCGTTCATGACGATCTGTCCCGCGGCCCGGTGCCGACACTTGCGTACCAGGAACAGCAGATCCGCACTTTTGCCGCGTACAAAATCAACGTGTACTCGCCCTACTTCGAGAACACCATGCAGTACAAGTCGAATCCGCTGCCCGCTCTGCCTGGTGGCTCGCTTTCGGCAGCGGACGCGAAGGCACTGGTTGAATATGCGAAGCCCTACCACATCACCGTCATTCCCGAGCAGGAGGCCTTCGGCCATCTGCACAAGGTCCTGCTTTGGCAGCAGTACGCACCGCTCGCAGAAGTTCCCAACGGCGCCGTGCTCGCTCCCGGTCAACCCGGAACCATCAAGCTGATCACACAATGGTTCGATGAGCTGGCGGGAATCTATCCCGGTCCGTTCCTCCACATCGGCGCTGACGAGACGTTCCAGCTGGGCCAGGGTCAAACCGCCGAAGCAGTGAAGCAGCGCGGCCTCGGCGCCGTCTACGTCGACCTTCTGTCTCGGATTCATGAAGCCCTCACGCCTCTGCACCGGCAGCTCCTGTTCTGGGGTGACATTGCCATGAACAGTCCTGACGAGATTCCGCATCTGCCCCACGACATGATCGCTGTCGCCTGGCACTATGAGCCCGAGCCTCAGGGCTTCGCACGCTGGCTCGATCCTTACACGCACGCTGGAATGCAAACCTGGGTTGCACCGGGCGTGAACAACTGGAATCGCGTCTGGCCGAATTTCGAAATGGCTCTGGGCAATATCCAGGGTTTCGTCGCCGACGGCCAAAAGGCCGGCAGCACCGGCATGCTCAATACCGTCTGGGATGATGACGGCGAGGGCCTCTTCGCGGAGGATTGGTATGCCATCCTCTTCGGCGCCGCAGCAGGATGGCAGCCCGGCACCAGCGACATCGCCCGCTTCCAGCAGGATTACGGCCCCGTCTTTCACGGCGACCAGAGCGATGCCGTGAACCAGGCTCAGCTTGCACTTATCGCGGCGCACCAGGCACTGGTCCGCGCAGGACTCGAGGATGCACGTGACGCGTACTTCTGGGCCGATCCGTGGAGCCCGGAAGGACAGAAAATCGACGCGAAGATTCGTCCCGTGGCCGCCGAAGTCCGCCTCGATGCGGAACGGGCTCTCACGCTGCTTGCGCAGGCACGGGCATCTGGCAATTTGCGCAATCCTGAAGCCCTGGATGCGATGGATCTGGGTGCGCGACGCGTCGACTTCCTTGCCTTCAAGTTCCAGGTCGCCGACCAGATCGCCGACTCCTACCTGCGTCTCTACAACGGCCAGCAGAACCACGACATCGCCATGCACACCTCCCGCGATCTGTGGGATCTCTCGGGAGTGAACGGCCTCTGCGAGGATTTACGCGACGGTTACGACTTCCTTCATGACCGGTACAGCGAAGTCTGGCTCGCGGAGAATCGTCCCTTCTGGCTCAACAATGTCACCGTCCGCTACGACGATGCGGCGCGCCTCTGGGTGGAGCGCGGTGAAAAGATCAGCGCTGCCCGCGCCCAATGGCAGCAGACGCATACGCTGCCCTCGCCCCAGGAAATCGGCATCGCCCCAACCTCACCGGCTGAGGCGGGCGTGACTCAGGCGCAACCTGCGGCGCCCGCCGATCACCCAGGTCACGTCGCAACCGGAATCGATGTGCTGGAGAAGGATCGTTTTGCCGAACTGGGTGCCCTTGCCCAGGCGCACCAGGGGCACCTGCGCCTGGGCCTGCTCACGAATCAAACCGGGGTTGACTCGGCAGGCCGCCGCACAATTGATGTCCTGAAGCACGATGCCGCCACTGCGGTTCCTGGCCTGACGCTGACCGCCCTGTTTAGCCCCGAACACGGCATCAGTGGATCTTACGACCAGCCCGGCGTTCCCAACTCTACCGACACGGCGTCCGGCCTACCCGTCATCAGCCTCTATGGTTCAAAAGAACAGGACCGGCGCCCATCTCTCGAATCGCTGCGCAAACTCGATGCCGTCGCCATCGATCTGCAGGATGCGGGCGTTCGGTATTACACCTACGAAGCGGTTGTGAGGTATTTTCTCGAAGCTGCGGCGCAAACTGGGACGACCATCGTCGTGCTCGATCGGCCCGATCCCATCGGCGGTGGGCTCGTACAGGGTCCGGTA